>MGRY01000069.1:6053-6544 GCA_001799045.1 Deltaproteobacteria bacterium RIFCSPLOWO2_02_56_12
TGCGGGAAGAGCTGGCAAAGGTAATTGACCGTTATGAGGTATCACCATGTTGTTTCATGAACTCAACTGCGGCAAATGCAAAACTTACCTCATCGCCTGCGAGAACAGCCACAAGGCTGCCCTGATCGATCCCGTGAAGGAAAAGGTCGATCGTTATCTTGCAACGCTTGCTTACTATGGCTGTACACTCGACGCCGTCATCGATACCCACACCCATGCCGACCATCGTACCGCTGGCTTCGAGATCAGTAGCCTGACAGGAGCCAGAGTAATCATGCACCGGCGGGCGCCTGCTCCCCACGTAGACATCCACGTTGAAGACGGGCAGCGCCATACCATCGGAGATATTGAACTGCAAGTACTCTATACGCCGGGTCATACGCCCGACAGCATGAGTCTCTACACCGGAGACCGCGTATTCACAGGCGATACCCTCCTCATCCGGGGCACTGGACGGTCTGATTTCGCCGGTGGGGACCCTGGGGAAGAGT
>MGRY01000070.1 GCA_001799045.1 Deltaproteobacteria bacterium RIFCSPLOWO2_02_56_12
AAGAGCGTTGAGCGTAAGCAATCCCAATGAGGGAGGACAATCGAGCAGGATGTAATCAAACCCTTGTTGCACGGATCGAAGCGCCTCTTTCAGGCGCCACTCCCTTTGCTCCATATTCACGAGCTCGATCTCGGCACCAATCAGATCCTTGGTCGCCGGAGCAACTAAGAGATAAGGAAGAGCGCTCTTACAGAGGACCTCAGAAAGATGAGTTTCGCCGATGAGAACATGATAAAGGCTATTTTTTAGTTTTGACCGATCGATGCCGAGCCCTGTCGTGCTGTTCCCTTGCGGATCTACATCTACCAGCAGCGTCTTTTTTTCCGCAACCGCAAGCGAGGCGCCGAGATTAACCGCGGTTGTGGTTTTCCCTACGCCTCCTTTTTGATTTGCTATGGCTATAATTTTAGACACAAAATCTTTTGTAAAATCAATAAGTTACTAATATTTCTCGGATATTTTCCCAAAACATAACATAGGCGCCAAGAAATTGAAAGTAAAAAAGTTTCACGTGGAACACGGCAACTGGGTAGTGGTTCAATTTAGAAAAAAAGGAGAGGGAGTGTCATTCTGAGCCGAAGCAAAGCGGAGGCGAAGAATCTCGCTAACCCACTGACACTCCGTCAGATTCTTCGGCCTGCGGCCTCAGAATGACAGTCTTGGATGTTTCGTTCAGAAGAGAACCGAACGAAACTGCACCATTACCGGCAACTGACAACTATCAGCTTAAACCCTTTGCTGACGGCTAGCTTTAAGCGACCATTTGTTTCTTCAGATAGACCGAGAGGAGGGAAATGGCTGCTGGCGTAATACCAGAGATTCTCGCAGCCTGGCCAAGCGTACAGGGACGAATTAGGGTAAGTTTTTCACGCACTTCGTGCGACAAGCCGGCGATCGCCATATAGTCCAGATCTGCGGGTAAACGCACCGCTTCAATTTTGCGAAATCTCTTCACCCCCTCCATCTGCCGCTGGACATACCCGGAATATTTGATTTCGACTTCGGCCTGAAGCCCCAGGGAGGCGGAAACCCCGGCGAACTCCGGGGCAAACAGGACCAGATCTGAAAAAGATATTTCGGGGCGCCGGAGAAGCTGGGCCAGCGAGCTCTGGCCCCGCAACGGAGCGGAACCCAACGATTCGAGGCGGGCATTGATCTCCAGCGCTGGATTTATCCTGCTATTTTCGAGCGCCTCAATGAGACCCGCTACTCGCCCCTTCTTATCCTCCGAGAGCCGGTACGCCTCTTCGGTCGCGAGGCCGACTTTATAACCGAGATCCGTCAGGCGGAGATCAGCATTGTCTTCCCGGAGCAGCAGGCGGTATTCTGCGCGCGAAGTGAACATGCGATATGGCTCTCCGTCGGTCCCTTTGGTTACCAGATCATCGATCAGAACGCCGATATAGGCTTTATCCCGTGCAAGTATGGTAGGCTCTTTTCCACGGAGGCTCAAGACGGCATTTATTCCCGCCATAAGCCCCTGAGCGGCAGCCTCTTCGTAGCCAGTCGTTCCGTTGATCTGGCCGGCATGATAGAGCCCTTTGATAAGCTTTGTTTCCAAAGATGGATAGAGCTGGGTTGGTTCTACATAGTCGTATTCTATCGCGTAGCCTGGACGCATGATCTCAGCCCGCTCCAGCCCCTGAATCGACCGGACCATCTCAATCTGGACATCAAGGGGTAAGCTTGTGGATAGGCCATTCGGGTAAACTTCTACGGTATCGGCACCTTCAGGCTCGAGGAATATCTGGTGTCTTTCTTTATCCGCGAAACGGACGACCTTATCTTCAATCGACGGGCAGTAGCGCGGTCCCCGGCTTTTGATGATCCCGGAATACATGGGGGAACGATGGATGGCTGATTTGATGATCTCGTGGGTTCGGCTGTTAGTGTAAGTTATGTGACAGGGGATCTGTCTCTGAGAGATCTTTTCCGTAGAAAACGAGAAGGGGATGGGTGGGTCGTCTCCATACTGCGCCTGCAATCGAGCATAATCGATGGTCCGACCATCTAACCTGGGACAGGTACCAGTTTTTAGGCGCCCGACCTTAAAGCCCAACTCATTGAGAGAGTCGCTGAGCCCCTGGACTGCAAAGTCTCCCGCTCTTCCCGCAGAATAGTTTCTATCTCCAACATGAATGAGACCCTTCAAGAATGTCCCGGTGGTTAAGATAACTCTCCGGCCGTAAAATATCTCTCCGATCTGAGTCTCCACACCCTTAGCCTCCCCGCCTTCAACCAAAAGCCTCTCTACGCTGCCCTGCCTAAGGGCTAGATTCGGGCAGTTTTCCAAAACCCGCTTCATCTGTTGCCGGTAGAGCGCCTTGTCGGCCTGGGCCCTGGATGCCCGCACCGCCGGCCCCTTCTTTGTGTTGAGCATTCGGAACTGGATTCCCGTCTCGTCGATGGCCCGGGCCATCTCGCCGCCAAGGGCATCGATCTCCTTGACCAAATGCCCCTTGCCGATGCCGCCGATAGCGGGGTTGCAGGACATCTGGCCAATGTGATCCAAGTTCAAAGTGAGCATTAATGTCTTCGCGCCCATGCGTGACGCAGCCAAAGATGCCTCAATTCCCGCGTGGCCAGCGCCAACCACAATTACATCGTAAGTATTATAAATCATAATTATAACTCGTTATTTTCCTACACAAAATTGATCAAAAATACGTTTTAAAATATCATCATTACTAATCACTCCAATGACCTCTTCAAGTCCTTCCTTGGCGTCCCGGAGATCGACAGCAACAAATTCAGGAGGCAGGCTCCTTCTTAGGGTTTTCAGCGCTTCATTAAGGCTCGCTTGAGCTCTTTCGAGCGCGGCCTTGTGGCGGAGATTTGTGAGAGCAACTTGCGGCTCAATCTCGACTCCAAGAAGGAGGCTTCGCAACTCTTGCTTTAGGTGATCGAGCCCGAAGTCCTCTTTTGCGGAAATCAGCATTGTCTCTTTGTACCCTAGGCCGGTTAGCTCCCGCATATCCAGTCGAGGCGAAAGGTCGGACTTGTTGATCGCGATCAGCACCTTTTTCTCTTTCAACGATTCGAGAATAGCTCGATCTTCTGGGCTAAACGGGCACGATCCATCGAGTACGGCGAGCACCGCATCGGCCTCCGCGATCCGCTTCCGGGTAAAATGGACGCTGATCTTCTCCACCTGATCATCCGTCCTTCGGATGCCTGCCGTATCCCAGAGGGCAACGGGTAAACCTCCCAAATTTATGCTCTCTTCAACCACATCGCGCGTCGTCCCGGGAACCTCGGTCACGATGACTCTCTCCTCTCCCACAAGCGCGTTAAGAAGGCTCGATTTCCCCACGTTGGGCTTCCCCGCGATGCAGACTCTCGCCCCATCACGAAAGAGCCTGCCCCACTCGTAGCTGCCGATAAGTTCAGCGATCTTCCCCCTTAACGCCTCCGTCTTCGCCGCCAACTGATCCCTCTGTAGGAGCTCGATCTCCTCCTCGGGAAAATCGATCGCTGCCTCTACTTGAACCAGAATCTCGAGCAGATCTTCGCGCAACTCTCCAATCCATCTGGAGAGCCCTCCCCGCACCTGCCCCAAGGCCAGCCGCATCCCCTTTTCCGTGCGCGCGCGGATCAAATCGAGAACGCCCTCCGCCTGCGCCAGGTCAAGACGACCGTTGAGGAAGGCCCTCTTGGTAAACTCCCCCGGTTCTGCATGTCGCGCCCCACGAGAAAGGATAAGCTCCAATATACGGCGGACCAAAAAGGGGCCTCCGTGGCAATGCACCTCGACCACATCCTCTCCCGTGTAGCTTCGCGGCTTACGCATCAACGTTAACAATACCTCGTCCAGGACTTCTCCGGTTTTGGGCTCACAGATAGTCCCATAGTGAAGGGTGTGTGTGCGTAGCCTGCCGTTTCTTCCCCCGCTACGGGCGAAAATCTCTCTTGCGATCCGCTCTGCGTCCGGGCCGCTCACGCGCACGATCGCTACTCCGCCTTCACCCATAGGTGTGGCGACTGCCGCTATGGTGTCTTCTTGGTACATGCAAAAACCGTATCTTAACAATTTCTTACTTGAAGGCAACTATAGAGAGAGCCAGCGGTCAGAAAAAGGATCGCATCGGCTCGAGGAAATCGTTGGATTTCTGCCTCTTAGCTCGCCGGCAGCTCCTAGCAAACACCTAGCTCAATCGATCCGCCAGCCAATCGAACATGAACGCGTAGGCCTGGGCCCGGTTATCACCCATACAGTGGACCGAGCCGCCCTCGTTGGCCTGCCAGATTCTCAGTTCTTTGGGGCAGCGGGCCTCAGCATAGGTCTTGTGCGCCGCAGCAGGGGAAACTATGAAATCCTCAGCCCCATGGTTGATCAGGAGGGGACACTCCATCTTATCGATCACGCCTTTAAGCGTGAAACTGGAAAATTTCTCGCGCGCCTCATCCGGACTCTTCGCCCCCACAATCCATTGAAGGGATGAACGGATGTGCGGGAAATAGTCATAGAGATCATCCAGGACGCTGTAGCAGGCGCCAAACAGGAGACAGGCCGCTACTCGATCATCCAGTGACGCGCCCCTGGCCGCATAGTATCCTCCCATACTCACGCCCATGACCGCCATTTTTCTCGGATTCACATCTTTTCTCTTTGCCAAATAGTCCAGCGCCGCGCCGATCGGCTTTTCATAGTCCGGACGGGTGTAGAGTTTCTTCACCCTGACGACCTCTCCCTGACCTGGGCCGGTCATAGTCATACAGCTTATGCCCCGCTTGGTGATTCTGCTTACGCCCATAAAGAGGAGATTCTCGGCAAAAGTGTCAGCCCCGCCGACGTAGAGAACGACCGGTCCTCTGCCTCTTCTCCCGCCCTGTGCCGGACAGAAATAGCCC
Source organism: Deltaproteobacteria bacterium RIFCSPLOWO2_02_56_12 (assembly GCA_001799045.1). Taxonomy (GTDB): domain Bacteria; phylum Desulfobacterota; class Binatia; order UBA9968; family UBA9968; genus UBA9968. The sequence continues at coordinate 4,852 of MGRY01000070.1, forward strand.
GGAAGCGTTGTTCCCGCGAAAGGAATTTCAACTCTCGCGTAAGAGGGAGTGCCCAGGCTGTTGGCCTTACCAAAACAGTCAAGGGCCCGGGCAAAAGCCGAATTTTTCCTCGGATCCTCGTACCCAAGCCAGAACTGAGCTGCGCGATAGTAGGTAAAAGCGCGAATGTAGGCATCCCCGGCGGTAACGAAACGACTCTTTTGAGCCGCCTCTTGGGCAAGCGCTTCGATCTTCTCGCCGCTCCTCATCCATTCTCTATACCAGGCCTCGAAGTCCTTATCGGGAATGTGTTCGAGCGTGCGGCAGCATTCGTTAAAGTCAGCTCCATCCTGGACCGCCTCGTCAACGAGGCGCTGGACCAAGAAAGACCAGGGGCTATTATTAGGATAATACATATACATCTGAGTTTTCCTCCCCACATTTTTGCCTTTGCATTAGCAGGACAAGTTGTGATCTTATACCCGACAAACGACCCAATGTGAAATCGAAAAGGAGAACCACCGTGGGCAAGATCGGTCTCTGTTTCGTCAACCCCGCTCCGCAAATCCAGCCTGGACATATCACCACAGCGGCCAGGAAGTGTGAGGCGATGGGGGTCCATTCATTCTGGGTCATTGACCGGATCGCTTATGACAACCTGGAACCCTTTACCGTCCTGGCTGCTGCCTCGGCAGTAACGGAAAAAATCAGAATTGGAACCTCGGTCCTCTTGGCCGCTCTGAGACATCCAACGCTACTTGCCAAGACAGTGGCAACACTGGACCTCCTCTCGAGAGGTCGAGTGACCCTCGGTATCGGCTTCGGCAGCCGGGAAAACGACTTCACGGCGGTGGAAATTCCCTTCCATGGGAGAGGGAGCCGGGCGGAGGAAGCGTTAAGGTTAATGAAACGACTCTGGACCGAAGAAGGAGTAACCCATCGGGGAAGGTTCTTTCAGGTGGAGAATCTCACCGTCGGCCCACGTCCGATTCAATCCCCTCACCCTCCTATCTGGATGGGGGGAAGCGCAGAGGCGGTTCTCAGGCGGGTGGCGCGACTGGCGAATGGCTATATTTGCGGCAGCTCAGCGATTCAGGATTTTCCATCGCTTTGGGAAAAAATCTCTGGCTTGGCAATATCCGCTGGGCGCAATCCCCAGGAGATCGAAAAGGCCGCCCTTACCTTTATGGCTATCGACGAAAACAGAGCAAAAGCGGTGGATGCGTGCGCGGCGTATGTCCAACGTTACTACGGAAAGGTCAGGATGGATGTCGAAAAGCACCTTCTCGTGGGAGCGCCTGAGGCCTGCGCCGAGAAGATCCGTTCCTTTTTCTCGAAAGGTCTCGATACCCTGATTATCGGCGCGGCAACGCCCGACTTGAAGCAGCTAGATCTCTTCGGCGATAAAGTCCTCCCGTTGTTAAAACCATAAGACGGTCCATTTTAACGCGTTACGACAAGGATCGTACCGGCTACGGTACAGAGCGCGCCCAGAACAACCCGCGCTGTAATGATCTCTAAATCCTTAAGAAAGATGGCGGACAGGAGGAGAGAAATAACGGGGTTGACCGCAACCAGCGGTTCCACAACCACCACCTTGCCAAAACTAAGGGCGTGAAAAACCGAAAGGGTGGCGGCTGTATTAGCTAATCCCGCCGCAAAGAACCATCCCCAGTTCACACGCGACAGCTTTAACACCCGCCAGCCCCCTCGCACCTGAAGGTGGCACAGCGAAAAGACAAC
>MGRY01000071.1:0-2356 GCA_001799045.1 Deltaproteobacteria bacterium RIFCSPLOWO2_02_56_12
GGTCTGCTTCTCTCCTTCATCGGGCGGGACCCCATTACGGCGGAGCCACGTTTCACGTTCGGCCTGGACTACCTTGAGGATGGTCTCCCCTTGGCGCCGGTTGTTTTAGGTCTTTTCGCCCTTTCCCAGGTTTTAGTTCTCGCCGAGGAAGGCGGAACCATCTCCCAGTTCCGCACTATCGGAAAGGTATGGGAGGGTTTCCGTCTGGTTCTGCGCCTGCCGGCCACCATTTTCAGGGCAGGTGTGGTCGGCATTTTCATGGGAGTTTTGCCGGCGCTTGGGCTCTCCTCGGCCAATGTCGTGGCATACTTTGTCGAGAAGCGGGCCTCCAAGCACCCTGAAACTTTTGGTCACGGTGAGCCTAGAGGGCTATTGGCCCCTGAAATCGCCAAGAATGCCTGCATCGTAGGAGACCTGATCCCCACTTTTACATTGGGGATTCCCGGTTCCTCGGTAACAGCCATCTTCCTGGCAGCAATGATCATGCACGGGATACAGCCGGGGGTCGAGTTCTTTTCCCGCTCAGGCAGTCTTCCCTACACGGTCTTTGCGGGGATACTCTTGGCGCAGATTTCCTTTTTCCTGATGGGGCTCCTCTTTGCGCGTCACTTCGCCAAGGCCGTCCTGATCCCCAATTCCCTCCTGGTCCCGCTCATTGTTGTCCTGAGCTTCGTCGCCTCGATAACACTGCGGGGAAATATGGAAGATGTCGTCCTCACTTTTGTATTTGGAATCGTAGGGTACCTGATGAGCCGCTATCGCTATCCCGGCGCCTGTCTCGTTCTGGGGCTTGTCCTCGGCGATCTGGTAGAGGCGAATTTTCACCGTGCGCTTCTTATCGGCCGCGGCTCCTATTTGGTCTTTGTCACCCACCCTATCTCCCTGACCCTCCTCATCCTGACAATTTTGATGCTCGCATGGCCCTACCTGAGTCTGCTGTGGAAGCGGAGGCGTTCGGCAACGGCACGGTAGCAGCAGACCGCCGTTGACACGTCAAAGGTCAGAAGATATTCTCCAAATTCATGAAACAGCACGTCGTCCTCAAAGTTAACGGAGAAGATTACGAAATCGACATAGAGCCCAACAAGTTGCTGCTCCACGCCCTGCGTGAAGAGGTGGGACTGACCGGCACCAAAGAAGGCTGCAGCATCGGCGTCTGCGGCGCTTGCAGCGTCATCGTGGACGGAAGGCTGGTGAGCTCCTGTCTGACCCTTGCCATCGCCTGCCAGGGTAAAGAAATCACCACTATCGAAGGGCTGGCCAAAGACGGGAAGCTCCATCCCGTCCAGCAGGCATTTCTCGAATACGGCGGTTTTCAATGCGGTATCTGCACGCCGGGACAGATCATAGCCGCCAAGGCGCTGCTGGATCAAAACCCCAATCCTTCGGAAGAAGAAGTTAAAGAATGGATGTCAGGCAACCTTTGCCGCTGCACCGGCTATTACAAGATTTTGGAGTCCGTCATGGCAGTGGTGCATAACAAAATCAGCGCGGATTTTCAGCTGCAGCGCGAGCACAAGACCGCCAAGATCCAAAGTCTGAACGTTTACAAACCGCACTAGCGGTTATTAGTTACTGGTTACTAGTTATTCGTTAGTAGTTTTGAAATTTGAGATCTGATCCTTCGACGAGCTCAGGATCATGCTGAGCCAAGTCGAAGCATGAGATTCTGCGTTGCAGATATGAAAACAGAAAAATTCTCCGTAGTCGGACATCGAGTCAACAGAGTTGAGGGATACGAAAAGGTAACCGGCGAGGCCAGGTATGTCGCCGATGTCGTCCTCCCGGGAATGTTGATCGGGAGAATTCTGCGCAGTCCCTACCCTCACGCGAGAATCGTCAGGATCGACACCGGCAAAGCGGAAAAGCTGCGCGGGGTTCGAGCGGTGGTCACAGCCGAGGATACGATCAAACAGGGCTGGGGCGCCTTCTTCCCGGATCAGTACCCGCTTTCGGTCGGAAAGGCTCGCTACGTGGGCGAAGAGGTGGCGGCCGTAGCAGCCATCGATCAAAGCATCGCGGAAGAAGCGTTGGAGCTTATCGACGTAGAGTGGGAGGATCTTCCGGCCGTTTTCGATGCCGAGGAGGCGATGCAGGAGGGGGCGCCGCTTATCCACGAGGACAAACCGCGCAACATAGCCATGACGATTGACGTCGAAAGAGGCGATGTCGAGCGCGCCTTCGGGGAATCGGATCTGATCGTCGAGGACACTTTCGAGAGCGTGCCCCAGTGGCACTGCGCTATCGAGACGATCGGCAGCGTCGCCGACTACGCAGCCAACGGGAAATATACCATTTACATGAACACCCAGACCCTTTTTTCCGCCCGAGTGAGGATCGCCGCCGCTCTCGCCGT
>MGRY01000071.1:2367-6512 GCA_001799045.1 Deltaproteobacteria bacterium RIFCSPLOWO2_02_56_12
ATGTACGGATCATCCAGACCGCCGTAGGCGGCGGCTTTGGCGGAAAGTCTTGTGACGACAACAACGCCATCGTTGCCGCCATCTTGGCACGCAAGGCGCGGAAGCCCGTCAAGATCATCAACACGCGCGAAGAGGAGTTTTTGGCCGGCCCCCGTCCGAGAGTCAACATGAAGATCTGGGTAAAGATGGGCTTTAAAAAAGATGGGCGCATCCGCGCCAAACATATTCGCGTTGTCGCCGATAACGGCGCCTACTCCGGCAAGGCGCCCGCCATTACCGGAGTCGCCGCCCTGCGCCACGACACCTGCTACAGATACTCGGACGTTAAAACACAAGCCTACCTGGTCTACACCAACAAGATTCCCACCGGCGCCTTCCGGGGCTTCGGCAATCCCTCGGCGGAATGGGCGGTAGAGCAGACCATCGATAAGGCCGCTCATGAACTTGGCATCGACCCCTTGCACATAGCGCGGCTCAACGCTGTCGAACCCGGCTATGTTTCGCCTCACGGCAACCGGGTAAACAGCTGCGAGCTCAAGCAATGCATCGACAAGGTCGAGAAGTTGATGGACTGGCAAAAAAAGCGCGCCGAAAGAAAGACGAACAGAGGCCTGGGCATAGCCTGCACGGTTCATGTCAGCGGCAAGCGCCACTTCGGCGACTACGACGGCGGCTCTGCCACCATCAAGATCAACGAGGACGGCAAGGCGCTGATCATCAGCGGAGAAGGCGAAGTGGGCCAGGGGGCCGGCACCGCGATGTGCCAGATTGCCGCCGAAGAGCTCGGCATCCCGATGGAGGACGTCGAGATCTCTCAGGCGGACACCGATCTCACGACCTTCTGCCTCGGCGCCTTCGGCAGCAGGGTCACCTACATCGGCGGCAACGCCGTCAGGGACGCAGCGCAGAAGGTCAAGCAGCAGCTTTTCGAGACCGCGGCCGAGATGCTCGAGGCGAGCCCGGATGATCTGGCCTCCAGGGACGGAGGCATCTTCGTAAAAGGCACCGAAACGAAATCCGTTACCGTCGGCGATGTCGCGCGCGCGCGCCTCTTTCGCCGCGGCGGCGCGCCGATTGTCGCCTCCGGGAGTTTCGATGCAGATTCCGTTCTGCAGGACGCCACGCGTTACGGCAACGAGTCGGGCGCCTACAACTTCGGCTGCCAGGCGGCGGAGGTTGAAGTGGACCGGGAGACCGGACAGGTCAAGGTGTTGAAATACGTTGGCGCCTCCGACTGCGGCACTGTCATCAACCCTATAGGGGCCGAAGGCCAGGCAGAGGGCTCCGTGGCGCAGGGACTTGGCTATGCTTTGATTGAAGGTCTAAAGATGGAAGACGGCCGGCCGATCAACCCCAATTTTTCCGACTACCGGATTCCTTCCATGCGCGACATGCCGCCGCTGACACACGAGTTTGCCGATTCCTACGAACCGACCGGCCCTTTTGGCGCCAAGGGGCTTGGAGAGCTCGGCATGGACCCCACCGCGGCGGTCATAAGCAACGCCATCTTCGACGCGGTCGGTGTAAGAATCAAAACCCTCCCGATCACGCCCGAAAAGGTACTCAAGGCGCTGCGGGAGAAAGGGGGGGGAAAGTAGGCAGAAAGCAGATAGCAGCGTTCATCCTGCTTACCGCCAACTACCTACTGCGTACTGGACAAGAGATGGTGAAGTTCGAATATCTCGAGCCCAAAAGCCTGCAGGAAGCGTGCGAACTCCTCGAGCAGCATCCGGATGACGGAAAGCTCATTGCCGGCGGAACCGCGCTGCTGATCATGATGCGCATGCGGCTTCTAAATCCGGGATATATCATCAGCCTGGAAAAGATCCCGGACTTTAACTGCATCCGCTACGACGATAAGGAGGGGCTCAGATTCGGAGCGGGAACGCGCCACCGCGAGATCGAGCTCTCGCCGGCGGTCCGAACCCACTATCCCCTGATCCATGAGACCTTTCGTAAAGTCGCGCAACCCAGAATACGGAACATGGGAACCATCGGCGGAAATCTCTGTCAGGGCGACCCTCTCACCGATCCCGGGGCAAGTCTTATGACGCTGGACGCCGAGCTCACTCTCACCAGCGCCAAAGGCAAACGGGTCCTACCGCTGGAGCAATTTTTCATCGACTATTACCAGACCGATCTCAGGCCCGGAGAGATCCTCACTGACATCCGCGTGCCTCCTCCTGCCAAAGGGCTCGGCTGGTCCCACATCAAGTTTATGCCTCGAAGTCAGGAGGATTTCGCGACCGTCGGAGTTGCGCTCACGCTTAGCGTTCGAAATGATCATTGCGAGGATATCCGCCTGGCCCTAAACTCCGTCGCCCCAACTATCCTGCGCGCCAAGCGCGCCGAGGGCGTCCTGCGCGGCAAGAAGATAACGGACCAATTGCTCCAGGAGATGGGCGAGACCGCGGCCACGGAGGTCGACCCCATGGACGACAATCGCGGCTCCGCCGACTATAAACGCGAGCTGGTCAAGGTTATCGTCCACCGGGCCGCCAAAGAGGCGCTACAGAGAACCGGGACGTGAGACGATCCCCTCCCTCTCGGCTCCGGCCTATTCCCTTTTGCCTTCATGCCTCACCCTCCGCTTTCGTTTTTCGCCTCGATTTTGGGATTGATTTTGACAGGGGCTTAAGGTAATCCCCGGTTACAGCGGGGGTATAACTCTGTCCGGGAGGTCGAAACATGCTTGAGGGAAAAGTGGTTATTGTTACCGGTGGCGGCAAGGGGATCGGGCGGCATGCAGCCACCACCTTCGCGCGGGAAAAGGCCAAGGTGGCCATCGCCGATGTGAATCAGGAATCCGCGCAAAGGGCTGCAGGCGAGCTTAGCCGCCTTACGGAGACTCTGGCGCTCCACGTCGATGTCCGGAGCGAAGAGGACGTAAAGAGGATGGTTGACCAGGTGGGTAGCCGCTTCGGTCGGATCGATGTCTTGCTCAACAACGCCGCGATCGTGCCCCATTTTGCCTGGGGGATTCCGCGCTGGCCCCGCATCCGCGACATGGAGAAGGAGTTCTGGGACCGCGTCATACAGACGAATCTTGGCGGGACCTTCCTCGGCACGAAATATGTTCTGCCCCACATGGAGACGAGGAGATCCGGCCACATCATCAATCTTTACGGGGGAGGAGGCGTCAAGCCTTCCGGCGCCTGCGCCTACATGGTGACGAAAGAGAGTATCCGCACCTTCACGCGCTACGTCGCCGAGGAAGTCAGGGAGTCGAACATCTGCGTGGTTATATTCTCGCCGCGCGTCCCCATCGCTACGGAAGGCGCGCCCGAAGAAGCGCGCGGCCGCCTGCCGGGCCCTGAGATCTTGGGTAACGGATTCGTTCTGGCCGCCCAGCTCCCCATGGAGCAAAGCGGCCGGCTTTTCGAGTATCAAGACGGCAAACTGGTAGCCGAACTTTAAATAGTCGTAATGCGAGACGCGATCCCCATCACGGGGTCAAACATGCCTCTGCCGCTTAACTCATGAAGACCGCCGTGGATATTCTCATCGGACTTGTTCTCCTCGTAATAGCCCTTTCCTTTATTCTGGTCTACGTCAATACCCATCCTCCTCGTTATCCGCTAAATATCGCGCCGTCCGCATACCAGGCCGACTACGAAAGTGTCTCGTTTGTTACCGAGGACGGGTTCACGCTCAAAGGCTGGCTCATTAAACCACCGCACGCCGCGCCGCGTTCCGCCGGCATCATTATCTGCCACGGCCTTGGCGCGAACAAGTCTGACTTCACCGACCTCGCTGCTTTCCTCGCGCCGCGCGGCTACCTCGTCCTCACGTTCGATTTCCGGGCTCACGGAGAGAGCGAGGGCAGCAGAACGTCCCTGGGGTATCATGAACAGAAGGATGTGAAGGCCGCGCTCGGCTATCTGACTTCACGCCCTGAAGTAGACCCGAAACGTATCGGGATCTTCGGTTTCTCCCTGGGAGGTTCTACCGCCATCCTCGCCGCAGCGGAAACGGGGCGGTTCGCGGCAGTGGTCGCCGACAGCGCGTTCACCACTCTCCGCGACCAGGCGCGGGAGGCCATCACCGGATTCTATCACCTGCCGGCCTTCCCCTTTGTCAATCTATCGGTTCTCGCCTATGAGCTCTATTTCCAGACCAGGGTAAAGAACATCGCTCCTGAGTCC
>MGRY01000072.1 GCA_001799045.1 Deltaproteobacteria bacterium RIFCSPLOWO2_02_56_12
GAGCAGCTAAGAGTTCCTGACGAGAAGTCACTGGAGCGAAGGGATTGGGGGGTCCCTTTTGACGAACAGCCTCGTAGATCTTGACCTCTCCGTATTCCCTGCTAATGTTGAGTCGAGATAAGATTAAAAAAGGAGGCAATATGGCGAAAGATCCGATTTGCGGCATGATGGTAGACGAGCAAAAGGCGGCAGCGACTTCCTCTTATAAAGGGCAAACCTATTACTTCTGCGCCAAGGTGTGCAAGGAGAATTTTGATAAAGACCCGGAGAAATACCTCCAGAAGGGCAAAGGCTAAGACAGAGAAGGCGGCAAAACTCATGAGGGAATAGCTCTATGCCGATAGATCCGGTATGCCACATGACGGTCGAGCCGGAGACGGCAGCCGCATCGACCGAGTATCAAGGAAAGACCTACTATTTCTGCGCGGTCGGCTGCCGGGACAATTTTGTTCTGACGCCGGAGAAGTTTTTGCACGGCGAAGAAGAGGCTGCGCCCATGGCGGCTATGCCTATCCCGCCAAAAGCGGCGGCGCCTGCCGGGGAAAAAAGCGAGCAGGTCACGATTCCCGTGCGCGGGATGAGCTGTTCTTCTTGCGTCATAAAGATTGAAAACCGGCTTCGCAGCCTTCCCGGTGTCATCGAGGCGGCGGTCAATTTTGGCACAGAGAAGGCGACGGTTCACTACATTCCATCGGTTCATTCTCTCGATGATCTCAAAAAGGCGATTCGGGATGTCGGCTATGAGCCCCTTGATGGTGCGGGCGGGGAGGAGTTGGCCGATTTCGAGAGGGCGGCTCGGGAGCAAGAGATCCGGCGGCTAAAGTTCAAGACCATCGCCGGTGTTGCCCTGAGTATCCCAGTCTTTCTTGGCAGTTTTCCCGAGTGGTTCCCCTGGGTACCGGAGATCCTCAAATCCCCCTGGACTCTCTTGCTCCTGACGACGCCGGCGCAATTCTGGGTCGGCTGGCATTTCCACCATGGCTTTTGGGTGGCCTTGAAGCACCGCACCTCTGACATGAACACCCTGGTTTCCGTGGGCACGAACGCCGCTTACTTTTACAGCCTGGCTGTCACTCTGTTTCCAGCCAAGCTCACTCCTGCGGGCTCGATGCCGATGTATTATTACGACACCGCGGCGATCCTCATGGCGCTCATCGTTATGGGACGATGGTTGGAGGCGCGGGCGCGGGGCAAGACTTCCGAAGCGATTAAAAAGCTCATGGGACTTCAGGCCAAGACCGCCCGTGTGATCCGCAATGGCGAGGAGAGAGATATCCCCGTGGAGGAGGTAGGGGTGGGCGATCTCGTGGTGGTGAGGCCTGGCGGATTGATCCCCGTTGACGGCTTGGTCCAGGAAGGTTTTTCCGCCGTGGACGAATCGATGCTTACGGGTGAGAGCCTCCCGGTGGAGAAAAAGCCCGGAGATGAGGTCATCGGGGCGACCCTGAACAGGACCGGCAGTTTCAAGTTTAAGGCGACTAAGGTGGGCAAAGAGACCGCTCTGGCCCGCATCATCAAATTGGTTGAGGAGGCGCAAGGCTCCAAGGCGCCGATTCAGCGTCTGGCGGACAAAATCTCCGGTATTTTTGTTCCCATTGTGATCGTCATCGCCGTTATGACCTTTGGCGTCTGGTATCTTTGGGGACCCGAGCCCAGCTTTATCTATGCTCTCACGACCTTTGTCGCGGTGGTGGTCATTGCCTGTCCCTGCGCTTTGGGTCTGGCCACGCCGACCGCAATCATGGTCGGGACCGGCAAGGGGGCGGAGAACGGGATTCTCATCAAAGGCGGGGAGAGTCTTGAGCAGGCGCACAAGATCACAACGATAGTCTTCGATAAGACCGGGACCCTGACTCGGGGAGAACCGTCGGTGACTGACATTTTGGTTTGCGATTCTTCCATGACGAGCGACGAGTTGCTCCGTTTGGCCGCCTCGGCGGAAAAGGGCTCGGAGCATCCTCTGGGAGAGGCGATTGTGAGAAAGGCGAATGAAGAGGGGCTGACCCTCGAGGATGCGCAGGACTTTGAAGCGGTGCCGGGTCACGGAGTGCGCGCGAGCGTGGCCGGGAAAAAACTGCTTTTGGGCAACTTGAGGCTGATGGAAGAGGAAAAAATAGCTCTGAACGGCGGCGCCAACAGCGCGGAAGTGATATCGGCCCAGGGGAAGACGGCGATGTTTGTGGCGGTCAATGGAAAATGTGCGGGTTTGCTCGGCGTTGCCGACACTCTAAAGCCCTACTCGAAGGAGGCGGTGGCGGAGCTGCGCCGGCTGGACATCGAAGTCATCATGATGACCGGGGACAATCGGCGCACCGCCGAGGCGATGGCCCACCAGGTCGGGATCGACCGCGTCCTGGCGGAGGTCCTGCCTGAGGACAAGGCCAATGAAGTCAAAAAGCTTCAGGGGAGGGGAAAAATGGTGGCGATGGTCGGCGACGGCATCAACGATGCCCCCGCCCTGGCACAGGCCGATGTCGGCATCGCCATCGGCACCGGGACGGACGTGGCGATGGAGGCTGCAGATGTTACTCTGATCAAAGGCGATCTCAGGGCGGTGGTTACCGCCATTCACCTGAGCAAACGTACCATGCGCACCATCCGCCAGAACCTCTTCTGGGCTTTTTTCTATAATGTGGTGCTGATACCGGTGGCTGCCGGGGTTTTGTATTTAGTCTTCGGCGGCGGAAAGGTCCCGACCTTCCTTCACCCCGTTTTCGGTCACGATGGTCTTCTCAGCCCCGTGCTCGCAGGGGCGGCAATGGCCTTGAGCTCGGTGACCGTGGTGAGCAATTCGCTGCGCCTGAGACGATTTCGCTCGTCCTTATAAATAATGGACCTAAAGTTCAGATATCATTTTTGCCCGCTGTAGAGGCGGTCGATAAAGCCGCTGCGGTCTATTTCCGACAATGGTCCTGGGTCGATGAATTCTGCTGCTCTGTGCTGGGCATAGCGCGGCTCTCTTTCCGCGAGATGGCTTAAGACTGCCTGCACGGCGGTTTCTACGGCATACGGCTTGGCGGGCATGTCGGCTGCATAGTTCCACGAGTCTTCCAGGGCATCGCGATCATTGGTGCCCAGGAATTTAGCGAGAATGCGGTAGGTTTCCTCCCGCCTGGTCTTGAAGAAATGGATCCCCCGAACGACGGCCCGGAGCGCGCGTCGGGCAAGATTGGGATTATCCCTGATCAAGGAGCGGCGGGTCGCCAGCGTGGCGCCCTGGTACTCAATTTTGAGGTCGGAGAGATTCACGAGAAAGTTCATTCCCGCCTTGCGCGCGAAGACAGTCGCCGGCGGAGTAATCATCGTGGCAGCCACTTTGCCGGTTTGCAGCGCAGTCCACATTACCTCATTGCTGCCAAGGAATAGAAACTTCACATCCTTGTCCGGGTCCAGCCCCAAATGGCGCACGGCAAAGCGGGCGCTTTTTTCATAGGCATCCCCTGGCCGCTGAAGCCCGACGATTTTTCCCCTCAGCTCTTTAGCGCCGGCTGTCTCCGGGCGGGAGACGAAGAACATGGAGGCGTAGCGCGTGAAGCCTCCCAGCATGACCACATCTCCGTGCTGGACCGAGACCGGGATCATAAGAAAAGAGGACATGATGGTGAAGTCGACGTCCCCCGAGATGAGCGCCATGGGGGCTACAGAGCCGGCCGTGCGGACGACTTCCACCTGGAGCCCTTCCTCGCGGAAGAAGCCTGCCTCGTTGGTCAGGTAGGGGATCGAGTGAATCACCGCGCGGGCCGCATAGCCGATGCGAATACGCTCTTTTTCCGGCTTCCCCTGGGCCATCACGGGGGAGGAGAGGCAAACAAAGAGAAGGAGTAGGATCAAGAGCAGAGGGTTTTTTTTACTCTGCTTCACCGAGGTTGCTTCTACGGCCTTAAATCGATTGTGTCAAGGGGAGCTGGGTTTGCGCCACCTGCTGCTCGATCTCCGCCTTGAGATGCGTCAGTCGCGGGCTTAATTCCACCGGGTAAATTGCCGGGTTGCGAATCGCCCTGGTGTTCTCGTCAAGACGGCCAAATTCATCTAAAAAGCTTTCCCGGATCTCCCTTAGGCTCGGGTAAGCGCCTTTTATTTCCCCCTTTTCCATAACCTTTTTAAGCAGGGGTTCAGCGCCTGGAAGCTCCTCATGTCGCAGGGCAATAACATCTTTAAGCAGCTGGCCCCGTCCGTCAACAAAACGAAAGATCTGTTTTCTTCCCGGGGAAGAGACCTTTCCGGTGCTGAGCTTCAAGACCGGCCGTCCGTTGTACTCCACCATTTTGTAGGCCATGTCGAGCCACGGGGCATCCGCCGAGACTCCCATTTTTGTCCCTACCCCGTAGCTGTCATAAGGGGCGTTGACCTCCGTCAGCGCCGCCAGGTCATATTCGTCCAGACCTCCGCTGCCGATGATTTTCACGTCGACGAATCCTGCCTCATCGAAGATCCGCCTTACCTCTTTGGCCAGGGAGGCCAGGTCACCGCTGTCAATGCGCACGCCGCGCAGCCGCTGCCCTTTCCCGGCCATCTCTCGCGCTACCTCGACGGCCTTACGGGCCCCTGCCACGGTATCGTAAGTGTCGATCAACAGAGTCGAGTTCTCAGGGAAGCTCGTAACGAAGCTGCGGAAGGCGTCAATCTCGCGCTCGAAGCTGGTGACAAAAGAATGGGCCATGGTCCCGACGATCGGGATGCCGTATATCTTGCCGGCCGCTACATTGCTCGTGCCGCTGAATCCGGCCACATAACTCGAGCGCGCGACCTTTATCCCGGCGTCGATGCCGTGAGTGCGGCGCAGCGAAAAGTCCACCAGCGCGCGTCCTCCGGCGACATGGACGCAGCGGGCTGCCTTGGTGGCGATGAGCACTTGCAGATTGATCTGATTGAGCACAAAGGTTTCGACGATCTGGGCCTCGATGATAGGCGCCGTGATCTCGAGAATCGGTTCATCTTTGAAAAAGAGCCGCCCTTCGGGTATGGCCCAGACTTCTCCGGTGAAGCGCAGCCCTTTAAGGAAGTCCAGGAAATCGGCGGCGAACATCCGGGTTGAGGTGAGATAGTCTATAGCCTCCCGGTCAAAAGCAAAGCCTTGAAGAAAGTCCAGGACATGCTCCAGGCCGGCAGACACGAAGGCGCCCCGATGGGGCGGATAAGAGCGGACGAAGAGACTGAAAGTCGCCGATGCGGATTTTTTGCTCTGCAGATAGCTCTGGGCCATGGTCAGCTGGTACAGGTCTGTCAGCAGGGCGAGGCTGTTCAGATACTCCACGGTGGCTCCTTGTGGCGGAAAAGTGCTGGGCTTGAGTTTAGTGTAAAAATAACACTAAGTAAAGAGGGTTTTTTCGCTATTCCGGGGAGCGGGATGCGCTGCGCCGATCGCGTCGGGCTATTGCTTTCTCAATTTTCTTCTGCTATTTCGGTCTATAGAAAAGTTCAATAAGGCAAAGGTTCAGGAGGGTGGGTTGATGTTCAGTGATAAGATTGAGCTTAAAGATTTCGAAAAGATGGATCCGGAGTACCAGGATCTGCTGAAACGCGTACTGGCCATTCAGGCGGATTGTGAGATCGGCGGTCCGCACCTGTACGTGGAGAACATCCTGCCCACGGCCCCCACGAAGTTAGACCAGCTAATTGTTGCCAGGACGGCTGCCGAAGAGATCGACCACTACAGGAAAATAGCGCGCCTTGCCGGCGAAATAGGCGCCGACGTTTCTTACGTCCTCAGCCGGCCGAATCAGGAAAGGTACGTAGATGCCTTTCGAGGCGAGATAACGAGCTGGGAACATTTCGCGGTTTTCGGGTTTCTCATCGACCGTATCGGCCGCTATCAATTGGAGGAGTTTATAGGCTGTAGTTATGCCCCGCTGGAGCGAATCCTCCCGGACGTCATGAGAGAGGAAGCAGGCCACATCGATTTCGGAACCACCAAGACTGCCGAGCTTGCCGCAAAAGGGGGAGAATCCAAAGTGAAGGTTCAAAAGGCGCTCGACTACTGGTATGTCAAGGCGCTCGACATGTTTGGCCGCTCGGACTCGTACCGTTCGGAGCGTTACCGGCACTGGGGCCTGAAGCGCCGGACCAATGCCCAGGCGAGAGAACAGTACATCAAAGAGGTGAACCCCCTGATCGAGCAGATGGGGCTTCAGATCCCCGATCCCGACAAGGGGCGGCACTATTCCTAGGACAGCAGTTATGCCGCAAGCACCAAACACCGAGGCGATGGACGAGCATCTCAAGGATGTTGTCCAGGCGCTTCACGGCGCCGTCAATTGGGCGATGCCGCACCTGAACGATCCGAAAATCGTGGATAAGGCGATCCAGGACTGCAAAGAGATATTGGATGTCGTGATCGAGGGGAAGGTCTCCGAGTGGCTGAAATAAGCAGTAAAAGCAACAGGCATTAGGCATTAGGCAATAGAGATCTCTGACAATCCTCCTGTTGCCTATTGCCTACTGCCCTGAGTTCTCGTCAAAGGCTCAACGTTGAACGTCATCATCTGCGCCAAGGTTATTCCGGCTAGTTCGGTTATCATAGAAA
>MGRY01000073.1 GCA_001799045.1 Deltaproteobacteria bacterium RIFCSPLOWO2_02_56_12
GCCCGGCTTCCGCATCCGCCTGCACGAGAAGGACCTGAGTATCGCCCGGCTTCCGCATCCGCCTGCACGAGAAGGACCTGAGTATCGCCCTGGCCACGGGGAGGGAATACGGAGTGCCGCTCCTGCTTACCGCCGTTGTCGATCAGATGATGAACACGATGAAGGCGACGGGAAAAGGCGATCTGGATCATGCGGGATTAGTGACGTTGATCGAGGAATGGGCCGGCCCTTCGGGATTTCAAATCGCAAATTTCAAATCTCAGATCTGAGATGTGAGATCTGCAATCTGAGATTCCGAGCGCAGCGAGGCACCCCCTTGACAATCCACCGAGAGTCAAACTAACTAAGGGTTAAAGTGCAAGAGATACGGGTGTAAGCGCATGCTAGGCTGACGGAACTGCCAGAAGGGATTTTTATGTTGGACACGGCGAAAAGAAAAGAGATGTTGCGGACGATGATCAAACTGCGGGCCTTTGAGGAAAAGTTGGAAGAGCTTTACCAGAAGAGGGCTATGTATGGCAGCACCCATTCCTACCGGGGCCAGGAGGCCGTCGCCGTTGGCGTCTGTTCTGCCCTCGAGCCGAAAGATCTGATTGCGAGCTACCATCGGGGCACAGGGCATATCATAGCCAAGGGGGCGGATCTTTACCGCTTGATGTGTGAGTGCATGGGCCGTCTGGATGGTTACTCCAAAGGGCGCGGCGGCAAGATGCACATGGGAGACCTTTCATTCGGTTTTCTCGGCAATACGGGAACCGTTGGCGGGACGGTCCCTTTTGCCACCGGAGCTGCCCTGGCCGCGCAGATCAGGGGGAGCAAGGAGGTGGCGGTGAGTTTCCTGGGTGATGGGGCGATGAATCAGGGAGTGGTCCATGAGGCGATGAACTTCGCCGGGATATGGAAGCTTCCGGTCATCTACGTATGCGAGAACAACCTGTATGCCATGACCGTAAGCGTGGAAAAAAGTGTCGCTATCAAGCATGTTGCCGAGCGGGCAAAGGGATACGGCTTTGAAGGGAAAGTGATCGACGGCAATGACGTCGAATTGGTTTATGCGGAAACGCTGAAAGCGGCGGAAAAGGGTCGCGCCGGTGGCGGCGCAACTTTCTTAGAATGTCTCACCTACCGGTGGGATGGCCACTTTGGCGGCGATCCGGGAACCGCCTATCGTGCCAAAGAGGAAATCGAGGCGTGGAAGCAGCGTTGTCCGGTCAAGCGCCTCAAGGAAAAACTGATCGCGGAAGGGAATTTGCAGTCAGAGGAATTCGAGAAGATAACGGCGGCCGTTTACGCTGAAATCGAAGAGGTCGCCAAAAAGGCGCAGGCATCGCCAATGCCGCCAAAGGAATTTGAGTTAGAAAGCGTCTTTGCTAAATCGGAGGTGGCTCATGGCTAAGGCAGAAAATCTGCAAATGCCTCAGGGAGAGGTCAAGGAGATGCGTCTTCAAGAGGCGCTCAGAGAGGCGCTGCGCTACGAGATGGCGCGGGATCCGCGCGTCTTTGTAATAGGCGAGGATGTGGCCCTGTTCGGCGGGGCATATGGAGTGACCCGAGGTCTCTTGCAGGAATTCGGCGATAGTCGGGTGCGCGACACGCCAATCTCCGAGGCGGGCATGGTGGGACTTGCCATTGGCGCGGCGATCAACGGGATGAGGCCGGTGGTCGAGATCCAGTTCTGTGATCTCCTCCCACTCTGTATGGACCAGATCACGACCCATGCGGCGCGCTATTATTACCAGACCGGCGGGCGCATCTCGGTCCCCTTGGTCGTGCGCAACAAGTTCGGCACCCGCCCGGGAGGCGGTCCCAGCCATTCGAGTTGCAACCATGGCGCTTTCGTTCATTTTCCAGGGCTTAAAATTATAATTCCGACAACCCCTGCAGATGGAAAGGGGCTTCTCCTGTCCGCGATCCGCGATCCCAACCCTGTCGTCTGCTTCGAGAGCCATCACCTTTACGGGGTCAAGGGACCCGTGCCCGAAGGAGATTACACGGTGCCTATCGGCGTGGCTGCGGTGCGCCGGGAAGGAAAGGATCTGACGATCGTCACCTGCGGCGGCATGGTGCTCAAAGCAGATGAGGCGGCAGTGGCGCTTCAAGCGAAGGGCGTCGACGTCGAGATCATCGATCTCCGCTCCCTGGCGCCGCTGGACAAAGAGACGATTCTCAAGTCCGTAGCCAAGACCAAAAGGGCAATGGTAGTCGATGAGGGGTCGATGGTCGGCGGCGTGACCTCGGAGATAGCGGCGGTCATTCAGGAAAATCTGTTCTCAGATCTAAAAGGACCAGTGGTGCGAGTAGGGGCCCAGCATATTCCCCCGCCTCACAGCCCTCCGTTGGTCGAGGCGATTCTTCCCAGCGTGGATGGGATCGTTGGAGCGGCTCTGCGGTTGGCGGAGGGAAAGAGGAAGTAATCGTTGCTTGCCGGGTTTTTGCGTTGTTAGGCCCGGCCCGGCGCGGCACGCTGTGGCCTGCGCGCGATGATGGTCGCAAACGCCTTGACGCTTGGGCCGGGCGCATCGAAGTTGTCGTAGCGCGATTGAAGGAGCTCCCACCCGGCGCAGCGCTCTTGCAGCTCCCCGTGACCGAAGAGATAGTAATGCCCCGGATCAAACATATCGAGGTAGGTCGTACCCTCTATCAACACGTTGACGATGGCACTGCCGCCAGGACTCACATGGTTCTTGATGTCCTCGAGCATTTCGAGCGCGCGCGCCTTCGGGAAGAACATCAGCAGTCCGATCGCAACGACCGTGTCGAACTCCTCGGTGATCCGATACGAAGCGAGATCGACTGCCTCGGCCCGGATCGGCAGTCCTCCGGCGCTGGCAACTTGCCGGATCCGTGCTATGGCGCTCATGCTGCCGTCGAGCGCGAGAACAGAGCAGCCGCGCCGCGCAGCCTCAATACTGAGATTCCCAAGACCGCAGCCCAGATCTAGAACTCTCCCGCACAGGAAGGAAAGGGCAAGCTCCTCAAACGGATTGAGCGCGAACTTGCCCTCGCTGACTTGACGCTGGAACTGGGTGTCAAAAAAGTCAACGGTGCGGTTCGTGATCATGAACTACCTGCGCAGCCTCGCTAGGAGCGCGGCGCCACAAGAATTTCATTGCGCGGCCAGTGGTCGATCAACTCCGCGCCGTTTTCCGTAACGACTACCGCATCCTCAATGCGCACGCCGGCCTGGCCGGGCTCCCCCTCTCGCCCCTCGATGGCGATGGTCATCCCGGCTTCGAATACCTGCGGGTGTTCGAGCGACCACTGGCGATTGATGATCGGGAAGCCGTAGTGGTACATGCCGATGCCGTGACCGATCTCCATGGTCAGGAGTTCGGCCTCATCGCTGTAGCCCCACTTACTGGCAGGCGGAAAGTGGCGCGCCGCATCCGCGGTCGTGGCGCCCGGTTTGATGGTCTCGATCAGCGCGTCGATGCGCTCGATGAGACCCTTATACCAATCCTGCGCCTTGCGGTCGGGCGCTTTACCCACTGAGAAGGTGCGATAGTAGCAGGTGTGATAGCCCATATAGCCGACACCACAGAATGCGGCGTATGCCAGGTCGCCGTGGTTGACATGGCGGCCGGTGTGATCGATGCCTCGGTCAAAGCAATTCGGCCCGGTTCGCATGTGACCTCGCGGTACCATGTCCGCTCCGGCCTTGTACGCCGCCAGCATCGCCTCATGAGCAACGTCGACCTCGTCGGCGCCGGGCTTGAGCAGCTCCCAGGTCTTGTTCCACGCGGCGTCGGTGATGGCATAAGCCATCTTGAGGCAATTGATCTCATCGACCGTTTTAATTTTCGTGGCTTCGAGCATCAACGGCCATCCCTTGGTGACGTTAATGCCTTTGGCGCTCAACGCTTGCGTGCTTGTTCCGTCAAAGCCGACGACCGCCAGCTTCTCGCCTAAGAGGCGGCGCTCGGCCAACTCTCGATGCACGCCCTCGGCGAACAGCGCCACCTCTTTTTCAGTAGCCTCTGGTCCGCATCCTTCATTCACCCAGTTACGCGCCAGGCGCCAGTGTTTTATCCAGGGAGCCTCCTGGGGGTAGTTGTGGTACCAGCCCGCGTGCAGAAACACGACCGGGTCGTGCTCGGCAAAGAAGAGCACGTACCAGAGCTGGGGCAAAAACTCCGCCCCGCGCAGACCAGTCAGGTACCGGGTGTTATCGGGCCGCGCCGCCAGAATTGCGGCAACGCCGTGTTTCTTTAGCACCTTGCGGACCTTCTCGGCCCGTTCTCCTCGCATGCGCTCGACGTTAATGCGCTCCTGCCAGTCTGCGATCGCAGTGCCGAAGGTGAGCTTTTTCGCCATTTTGACCATCTGAATCCTCCTTTATACAAGATCAAATAAGCTCAGAGGGAAAATCTATTGGCTTGAGAGCTTGGCCTGTAGGGCGTCCATCTCTTTGCTCCATACCCCCTTTTCCTTGAAGAGCTTGATTACTCCGGCATGGTAGGGGATGAATGCCTTATCGCTCACCATCCGCTCCCGCTGCCAGTCCTTTAGTATAGGATGGGTCGCTCCCAGCTCCTCGTTGTATTCCCACAGGGCCTTGACGACCTGATACGCAGCCTCATCGCTCATATCCTTGGTTGCGATCAAATAGGTATCGGTGGTCATGAGTGGCATGTCCTTCACGATTCCGGTCGCGGATCCCGCTTTGCGAGTACTTGGGTAGGTGCCCGGAGCAATCTCCGCCATTTTCTTTGCCGCTTCCGGCGTGGAGAGCGCAGCGACGAACTTCACGCCTCCCCTTCGGGCGTTGGCCTCTTCCACGCCCGGGCTCGCCGCCGATTGCCAGGCCGCGTCCGTCCTTCCCTCCAGGAAGGCCTGATAATTAGCCACCAGGTCGGAGACGGGAACCTTTACGACATCATCAAAAGTAAGACCTGCAGAGGCCAGTAAGGCGGTGGCGTTTAGTCTGACAATAGGGATTCCCGGGAAATCGCTCGGAACTCTCTTTCCCTTCAGATCCGCCACAGTCCCGATGGATGAATCCTTAGCGACAATAAAGCCTACGTGTAACGAACCCCCGACGACAAGAATCCGAGAATTTCTGTAGGGCTTCTTGTAAAGGACGATGCCCTTATAAGATGTGACGGCATCGGCGCTGGTCAGAACCCCCATATCCGTCTCCCCCCTGTCCATCGCAGGGAGCCAGGCCGGAGGGCCCGCAGAGGGCTGGACCCGCACCGATATGGGAGTATGGCGACTGGCGACTGTGGCAATACCAATCCCAATGGAATTGAAGCCGGTCCCCGTCCCATGTGTACCCAAGGTGGCGCTGCGCGGGAGTTGAGCCCAGGCGGCGCCTGCCACAAGGTACAAAGCCATCAATGCAAACACCATTCCTTCAAGACATTTCTTCTTCATGTTCTCTCCCTCCCCTTTTAATTTCTCACATTGAGGACCCTACGGATGAAGCGCCAGACGAATGTCAGGCCCTTTTACTGCCGCAATATACCGCAGGGCAGTATCATGATCCAAGAAAAAAATAGTCCTCTAACACTCTTGCGTTGATGTGATAGCAATTTTTTGGAGGTTAAGCCGCCGAGAAGCGGAACTACGTTAGGGGAATCATGATGTGCGTTTGATAAGGCGGCCGCTTACAGAGACTGTTATACCAGCGCCTCACATGGTCCAGCTTTGGCCGCTGAATCGGGAGATTAAACCAGCGGTAGGCCCACACCCCAGGCGGGATGTCACCTATCGTAAAGGCATCGCCGGCCATGTAGCTGTTCTTCGCCAGATGGTTATCTACTATCAGCCAGCCATTGGCAGCTTTTTTTAAAGCATTTTCAATTGCCGCCGGGTCGCGCTTCTCTTCGGGAGTACGGACTAATCCCCTGAAAATAGGCGTGATAGCCGGTCCCAGGGTGGTCAGCTGCCAGTCCATCCAACGGCCGGCATTGGCGCGCCCTTCCGGCGTCGGCGGCAGCAGTCTTCCCTGGCCGTATTTGTCGACCAGATAGCGCATGATGGTGTTCGACTCCCAGAGAACAAAGCTGCCGTCCTCGATAGTCGGGACCAATCCATTGGGATTGAGATCGAGATAGGGTTTTTCCTTGGTGCCGCCAAACTTTCCGCCAATATCGATCCTCTCATAGCTGACTCCCAGCTCATCGCAGCACCAGAGAACTTTTTGCACGTTGGATGAATCTCTTCTTCCCCAGATCTTGATCATCGCTTTCCCTGCCATAAAGACCTCCTTGCCGGCGCTGATGAATATCACCCTTTGCGGTGAAAGGGTAGTGTCCTTCCTTCTAGGATTCCTCCAGGCTCTACCTCTTTGCTCTTTTGTTTGGTAATAAAGAGTGCCACCGGGAGGTAGTATGAGAAGCAAGAGCCATATCCGAAGCCTTGCCGTTCCGCCCTATAAGCCTGCGGAAAAGTAAAAATAGCGCGGAAAGTCTCACTCCCCCCCTTGACGTTTGCAGAATCGAACTTAGATTTGCTTTTAGCAGTTTCCTCCCTTTAGGGCTAAATCAACGTTTTATTTTAGGAGGTTTTTATGTCCACAAAAATTCGTCCCCTGCACGACAGGGTTATCGTTAAAAGAATCGAGGAGGAGGAAAAGACCAAGGGCGGGATTATCATTCCCGACACCGCCAAGGAAAAGCCTCAAGAGGGCCGCGTCATTGCGGTTGGTCCAGGCAAGCACGAGGACGGGAAGGTCATACCCTTGGACGTTAAGGCAGGTGACAAAATCCTCTTTGGCAAATACGCAGGAGCTGAGATAAAACTTAACGGCGAGGAGCACCTCATCATGCGGGAAGAGGATATCCTAGGCATTATCGAATAATTACTTTATTAAGGAGGTAAATTATGGCAGCGAAGGATGTAAAATTCAGCGAAGAGGCTCGTAGCAAGGTTCTCCGGGGTGTCAATATCCTGGCCGATACCGTGACAGTTACCCTGGGGCCGAAAGGGCGAAATGTCGTCCTGGATAAATCATGGGGCGCCCCGACGATAACCAAAGACGGGGTTACCGTTGCCAAGGAGATCCAGCTTGAGGACAAGTTTGAGAACATGGGGGCCCAAATGGTCAAGGAGGTTGCAAGCAAGACCTCGGATGTGGCGGGCGATGGTACCACGACAGCCACGGTCCTGGCGCGGGCTCTTTTTGGCGAGGGGCTTAAAATGGTGGCGGCGGGCCATGACCCGATGAGCATTAAGCGGGGCATCGACAAGGCAGTCGAGAAAACGGTGGAGGAGCTCAAAAGACAATCCAAGCCCACCCGCGACCGCGAAGAGATTGCCCAGGTTGGAACGATTTCCGCGAATAACGACAAGACTATTGGCGACATTCTCGCAGAGGCGATGGACAAGGTTGGCAAAGAAGGGGTCATCACCGTTGAGGAGGCCAAAGGTTTGGAGACCACCCTCGATCTGGTCGAGGGGATGCGTTTTGATCGGGGCTATCTATCCCCCTATTTCGTAACCGATCCCGAGCGGATGGAGGTCGTCTATGAAGATGCCTACATCTTGAATCACGAAAAGAAGATCTCCAGCATGAAAGACCTCCTGCCGGTCTTGGAGAACGTGGCCAAGACCGGAAAACCTTTACTGATCATCGCCGAAGAGCTGGAGGGAGAGGCGTTGGCAACCCTGGTGGTCAACAAGCTCCGTGGGACTCTCAAATGCGTGGCGGTCAAGGCCCCTGGCTTTGGCGACCGGCGCAAAGCGATGCTGGAGGATATCGCCATCCTGACTGACGGGCGGATGATCGCCGAAGAGTTAGGGATCAAGCTCGAGAATGTCACGTTGAAAGATCTCGGCCGCGCTAAACGCATCATCGTGGACAAGGACAACACCACGATTGTAGAAGGCGCGGGAAAGAAATCGGCGATTGAAGGGCGCATTAACCAGATGCGCGCCCAAATCGAGGAGACGACTTCGGACTATGACAAAGAGAAGCTCCAAGAACGGCTGGCCAAGTTGGCCGGCGGCGTAGCCGTCGTCAAGGTAGGGGCTGCCACCGAGGTCGAGATGAAAGAAAAGAAGGCCCGCGTGGAGGATGCCCTGCATGCTACTCGTGCCGCCGTTGAAGAAGGTATCGTGCCGGGTGGTGGAGTGGCGTTGATTCGCGCCTCTGCATCCCTGAACAACCTCCGGGTCTCTGATGACGAGAGGATAGGAGTGCGGATTGTGCAAAAGGCGCTGGAGGAGCCGGCGCGTTGGATCGCGCAGAATGCCGGC
>MGRY01000074.1:0-6250 GCA_001799045.1 Deltaproteobacteria bacterium RIFCSPLOWO2_02_56_12
GACCTCGGGAGCGAGCAACTTTAGTGCCACGGGAAAACTCATCTCCTTCGCCTTGAGCGCGGCCTCGGCGGAACTCGACGCCACGGCCTGGCACGGCAAAGTGAGACTGTGGGACGCCACTAACCGGTTGAGACTCTCCCCTTCCAGATCCTCAGCCTTCCCGGTAGCGGGTGGCAACGGGGAGATCCCGTTCTGCTTGCAGGTGGCGTAAAATCCCAATCCCTTGAGCGCCCTGAGCGTGGCTTTGATCCCCTGTAAAAAGGGTATTCCCGCCTGGTCCTGAAAGGTCCGGCTTTCGTCCGTCAGGCTGTAAGTGGAACGGGCGAAGGCAATGACGGGCTTTTCCGTAGTGGCCGCCAGAGTCGTGAAGAGGGTAGCCTCTCTCTTCTCCGGATAACGCGGCAGCTCGCCATGAATACCCAAGAGATCCACTCCTTCGTCTTGAGCATGGAGGCGGACAATTTCAACGAACCCCTTCTCGTCGCCAAATCCGGCAACGCCGCACTCCAGCGGATTTTCCACCGCAAGCTCCGCAGGGATAAGCGGCCTTATGGCTTTTTGAGTCGCGTCGCTCAATTGAGCGAGATCCACCCCGACCTCTTCGAGATGATCCAGCAGTAGACCCTTCATCCCTCCCGAATTAACCACGATGGCGACACGACGACCCCGCGGATACCTTCCCGGCATGAAGGCCAGCGCGGTTTCCGTGAGATCTTCGAGTGTCGGGCAGCGGATCAGCCCAAGACGGTGACAGACTGCATCGAAGACCTCGTCAGATCCGGCAAGCGCGCCGGTGTGCGATATCGCCTGGCGTTTCCCCCGTTCCGAGCGCCCAAGTTTGATCACCAGGATTGGCTTGTTCTTGGCCAACGCTTCGGCGGCCACGGCCATGAATTCCTTGGGGCGGCGTATCCCCTCAATCATGAGGAGGATAACCTTGGTCTCGGGATCCTTAACCAAAAAAGAGAGATAGTCGACCAGATCGAGACTGATCTCGTTGCCGCTTGATACCGCGTAGCTGAAACCGATCCCCCGCTCGCTCGCGCCCTTGACCCAGTTTCCCAACGATCCTCCACTCTGGAAGATCAGTCCCACAGGTCCGGAACGGAGAAGTGGAATAGCCGTGGGAAAACTCCACAGCCCCTCTGTCACGGAAAAGGAGCCCATGCAGTTTGGACCGCAACAGACCATACCTGTGCGGTTACAAAGCTCCTTCAGGGCCTGCCCGCGTTCTTTCCCTTGAGTGTCGTCGCCTTCGCCAAATCCTGCGCTGTAGATGGTTGCGGCCTTAGAGCCGAGCCTGGATCCCTCCTCCAATGTTTGAAGCACTGCTTTTGTCGGGATCAAGAGAAGAAGTTGCTCAGGGGCTTCCGGCAAAGCGGCAAGGTTTGGATGACAACGCTCTTCCCAAAGCTCGGTGTAGTTTGGGTTAATCAGATATATTTTGCCCTTGTACCCGCCCTTCTTGAGATTGCGAAAGATAAGCGTAGGCCAGCGCCCCTTGGGCGAAGCACCCACGATCGCCACCGACCCCGCGTGAAGGAG
This sequence comes from Deltaproteobacteria bacterium RIFCSPLOWO2_02_56_12, assembly GCA_001799045.1. Taxonomy (GTDB): domain Bacteria; phylum Desulfobacterota; class Binatia; order UBA9968; family UBA9968; genus UBA9968. The sequence goes on from MGRY01000074.1 coordinate 1,546, forward strand.
ATGCCCGGCCGGCCGAAGATTTTCTGTTTCCATCTGCATAGTCATTATGCCTCCGCCTTTTGTATTGCACAGCTTTTTGGAGACTTCAAGTCATACCTATTGCCGCAGATAAACATGTCGGATAAACATTTCCTCAACTCATGGTTTTATGGTATAAATGCCATGCGGGGGGTGTTCCAGGATCGAGACAGGACGCTCTTCGACACCAGGAGGTAGGCATGAAAAAACTCTTTTCCCTAATCTCTCTTCTTACTCTCACGTTCCTCGCGGTCTCTCCCCTGCAAGCGCAAACCAAGCGAATCCCTGTCGCCTACAGCGCAATCAGCGCCACGCAATCGTCCTTCTATGTGGCCAAAGAAGGCGGCTATTTTGAAAAGCACGGTCTTTTTGTCGATCCGGTCTACGTTGCCAGCGGCACCAAGGTGGCCCAAGCCGTCATCGCCGGGGAATTCCCGGTGGCTGCGGCGGGCGGAGTCATCGTCGATGCCGTTATCGCCGGCGGCGACATCGCCATTATCGGCGGACTGGTCAACGTGCCGTCCTTTTACGTCGTCGTCCACCCTTCCATCAAGAAACCGGAGGACCTTAAAGGCAAAGCGATCGGCATCACGCGCTACGGTTCCTCGACCGATTTTTCGATTCGCTACCTGGTAAAAAAATGGGGCATGGAGCCGGACAAGGATATAAAGATTCTGCAAATGGGCGGGCAGCCGGAGATCGTCGCCGGGATGCAGGCCGGCATCGTGCAGGGCGGCGTTCTATCATCGCCGGCGGACTTCAAAGCAAAGAAGGCGGGATTTCAACTGCTCGTCGATTTTAGAAAAGTCGGACTGGATTATCCCACCGTGAGCCTGGTCTCCACGCGCTCCTTCATCAAGAAGGACCCGCAGACGGTGCGGGGATTTTTAATGGCCTACAGCGAAGGCGTCGAGCGGGTTTATCGCGACAAGGAGTTCACCATGAAGGTGATCGGCAAATACACGCGCACCAACGATCGCGAGACGCTGGAATCAGCCTACGTTTTCGCCACCACCTTCATCGAACGCCCGCCGCACCTGCCTTACAAAGCGATCGAAACGATTCTCGCGCAAACCGGCGAAAAGAACCCCAAAGCGAGAGAGATGAAAGCCAACGATTTCATCGATCCGACTTTCTACAACGAATTGGAAAAAAGCGGCTTCTTCAAATCCCTGGGCCGATAAATGAGAGGGGATCGTTAAAGATAAACGCGCCAACGATCCGGCGCCACGACAACCACGATCTGCTGCCCTACGGCGAAATCCGAGTCGCCGGGAAGCTTGACGCTCAGAGCGGTTCCGTTTACTTCAACTTCGAAGAGGGACGTATCTCCGAGATAGTTTTTGCTGGCGATTTTCCCCTCCAAGGCCTCGGAACCCTGACTGGGGTGATGCAAAAGGATTAAATGCTCGGGCCGGATGGCCAGCGTTACCTCGCTTCCGGTCTGACAGGCCGGTGGAACGGGACATCTGAGCCTTCCCAGGGGCGAGTCGACTTGTCCCGGACCTGTTACCTTCCCGCGGATGAAATTCATCTCACCCACGAATTGGGCCGCGAACAGGTTTGCGGGGCGGGCGTAAACATCCTGAGGCGTGCCGATTTGCACAATCTCTCCCTCGTGCATCACGCATACTCTATCCCCTAGACTTAAGGCCTCCGCCTGATCGTGGGTAACGTAGAGGGTCGTTACCCCGACAGACCTGGTGATCTTTTTAAGCTCAAGCCGCATCTCCTCCCGCAAACGCGCGTCCAAATTGCTCAGCGGCTCATCCATGAGGAGAATCTTAGGTTCAGTGACCACGGCCCTGGCCATGGCCACTCGCTGCTGCTGACCGCCGCTTAAATCCGTGGCCGGGCGCTCTTCCAGGCCGTCCAGCTTGACCAGACTAAGGGCGCGGGAAACCTTTTCAGACACCAGGTGTTTAGGTACTTGCTTTCGGCCCTTGATCAGGGGGAAGGCCACGTTTTGGAAGACGCTCATGTGAGGCCAGATAGCATAGGACTGGAATACCATGCCGATGTCTCGCTTCTCTGTCGGGATGTTGAGGCCTTTACCCGGCGAGCTGACCACCTTGCCGCTGATTTCGATTTCCCCCGCATCCGGTTTCTCAAGTCCGGCTACACAGCGAAGCGTGGTAGTCTTCCCGCAACCGCTGGCGCCGAGCAGGACAAAAAACTCTCTTTCTTCAACTTCCAGGTCTATCCCCCGCAAAGCCTCAACCAAACCATGCCTGGTCCTGTAGAACTTATGCAGCCCCTTAATACGTATCAAGTTCGACTCCCCTCCTTGTTAGACCGACGACCCAACCTCTCCAACCCGGGAAAAACCGATCCGCAACGCGCCTACCACGATCACGGCAAAGATCACCAGGATCACGCCCAGCGCGCTAACCTCCGGAACCCAACCGCTGCCCCAAAACTGCCAGACAACGGTAGAGATCACCGTGTTCTTACGGGAGTATAGAGTCAAGGCCATGGTAACCTCCCGGTAAGAGAGCATGCTGATCCAGATCCCGCTATTGAAGACACCCGCAGCGACCAAAGGCAGGACGATGCGCAGGAACACCCGTGGCGTGGAAACGCCCGCAACTTTTCCGGCTTCTTCCAACTCCCGATGCACTTGAATCATCACGCTATTCGTGGTCCGGGTACCATAGGCGATCCAGTTGATGGTGTGAGCAATTATGATAATAACGATCGTGCCATAAAAAGGGAAAATATTTCTGTACGCTAACCCAAGGTAGCCTAAACCGACAGCGAGAAGAATGCTGGGCATGGCATGAGGCAAGAACGCCACGGTGTCCAAAATTCCTCGAAAGCTCACCTGGGAGCGAATCACCACCCACGAGACTAAAACGCTGAGCAACATGGCACAGAAAGGCACGGCAACCATGAGAATCGCAGTATTGATGAAAGGCAGGGCGCCGGTATAGTCCGGGATGGTCCGATAGTTTTTAAGGCTGATGCTGGACAGAGCAGCAGCAGATGGAAGCTGCAAGTAAGGCAGAAGGGATGTCCAGAGCAGCACAAGGAACGGGATGAACACCTCCATGGAAAGATAAAGCATGACAAATGCCATGGCCGGCCATTTCCACCGCCCCAAGGCAATTTCCCGAGGACGGTAGCCGCGTCCCGTGATAACCGTGTATTTCTTGCCCTGGCGTACCAGTCGGACATAAAAATAGGCGAGCACCAGCCCTGCCAAAAGCATAACCCCCCCGTAGGCTCCAGCGACCCCATATTCAGGCAGCCCGGTCGGCGGGTTGGTCGAGGTGTATATTAGGGAACTTAATACCAGGATCCTAGCTGGGAGGCCGATAATGGCCGGCACCTCGAAAACGGCAATGGCCGTCATGAAGAGGTAGACCATAACCGCCGCGATCGCAGGCAGGGTGATAGGAATATTGATCCAGAAAAAAGTCCGGAGTTTACTTACACCGGCGGTGTAGGCCGCCTCCTCCAAGGCCGGGTCCATCGTGCGATACGCCGCGGCCAGCATGAAGAACGCGCCGGGCACAAAAGAGACCCCTTGGATAAATGCCATGCCCGGCAGGTTGTAAAGACTTACCAACGGGTGATCCAGGCCGAAGATCTGCGAGGCCCACTGATTCACCAACCCGATGCGCGGGCTGAGCAAAAGAATCCAGGCGATGGTTCGCAAAAAGACCGGAATCAGGATTCCCAGGGTAAGAAGAACGTATATCGTCCTCTTGAAGGGCAGGTCGGTACGCATGAGCAACCAGACCAGCGGTACCGTGAAGATGAGCGCCACAACCACAGTTCCGGTCGCGAATAAAAGGGTGTTCAGCAGGACGTTATAGGTGCTCAGGTCTGTGTACACCCTGATGAAATTGATCAGGGTCAGGGGGCCTCCTTCACCCGGGAAGCCAGTCCTCAGGCTCATAAGAGCCACCATGGCTGCCGGTGCCCCGACGATTACGGCGAGAAAAATCAGCAGGCCGCCGGCAAAAATGGTGCTGCCATCAGGGCCGTTTCTCAGCAATCGGTCCAGGACGCCCATCGTTCTACCCTGGGCTGCCATTGGTTGCATCCTATCCTCTCTTTTCCTTCAAAAGAGACTATCCTATTAACCTACTTGAACCCCAGCATCTTGCCGTATACCCGGGTGAGCCGGTCCACCATCTCGGCTTCCTCCTGAGTCATGTACAACACCTTTTTCCCCTGAGCGTACTTGTAGGCCGTCGTCCCGGGAACAAAGGCAGAGGTCTGGCCACCGTACTTCTCCCAGATCTCCTGAGCCTCGGGAGTCGTGAGAAAAACAGCAAAGAGGTGCCCCACGTTAGGATGGCGCGCGCCCTTGAGCACGCCGGCGTTATAAGCAGGTGAAATCACCGGCTCGATCCCCTCGGCATGGACGACGGGTGCGCCTTTCAATTTGGCTCGGTGGACGAAGCTGTCAGTCATCGTGATGGCAATGAAGATCTCGCCTAATTGTAGACGGCTGTATAGCGTCCCAAGTTCCCCCAGGTAGGGCTCCTGCCTGGCCAGGGCCTTTACGTACTCTGTGGCCTTCTTCTCGCCCCACGCAGTCGCCAACCGGGCTAGATGATGGGTCGCAGTCCCCATGCCCAGCTTGCCCCCCTTCCATTTGGGGTCCGTTAAATCCTCCCAACTCCTGGGCACGTCTTTAGAAGGCAGAACTGTCTTGTTGTAGGCCGGCAGAACA
>MGRY01000074.1:6276-11541 GCA_001799045.1 Deltaproteobacteria bacterium RIFCSPLOWO2_02_56_12
CCTATCGTATCCAATCACCTGCGGATCGACGCCTACCTTCGTATAGTCAAACGGCTTGTGCTGCTTCCTGAGCCACAGAGTGGCATGGGCAGCGTCATGGACCACCATGATGTCCCAGTCGGGAGGAGTGCCGGTTGCGGCGAAGCTCACTACCTTCGCTACGTCCCTGGTCATGGCCCCCGAAGGGTTATAATTAAGCTTAATGTTGAGGCCGTATTTTTTGTTGAGGGCCTCGTTTAGTTTCTGAGCGCCCTCAGGCGTCAGAGTGGAGGGAGCGTAGAAATCTATGGTCCCTTCTTTCTTGGCGGCGGCTACCAGCTCGTCTATGGGGGCGGCTGGCGCCCGCTGAGCCGATCCCGCCACGGCAGCTAATCCGACCAAACCGGCCACAAGAAACCTTAACCGTATCCGTTTCATAGCTCACCTCCCCGTGCTAATGTTGACTCGCCCGTTAGCCTCGCTCGCGCGTTGTCCACCCCATTCAGCAGCTCGGCTATATCCAATACCTTCACGTCCCGCTCGCCCTTCCTGCTCTTGATACCATCATCCAGCATAGTCATGCAAAAGGGACAGGCGACACTCACAATATCCGACCCGCTTGCGAGAGCGTGCTCGGCGCGCTTGTTATTGACACGCTTATCACTCTCCTCCTCAACCCACATCAGACCCCCGCCTGCCCCACAACAAAAACTCCTCTCGCGATTCTGCTGCATTTCCACCAACTCCGTGCCCGGGAGCGCCCTGACGATTTCCCGCGGCTCCTCATAGGTATCGTTATAACGGCCTAAATAACAGGGATCATGAAAGGTCACCTTCCCCTCTAACCCGCCGGATGGCTTCAATCTCCCTTGTTTAATCAGTTCGGCGAGAAGCTGGCTGTGATGGTTCACTTCAAATGCAGCGCCAAATTGCGGATACTCGTTTTTCAGCGTGTTGAAACAATGAGGGCAGGTCGTAACTATTTTTTCCACCTTGTGGGATTGAAGAACCTTGATATTTCGCCTTGCCAGCTTCTCGAAGAGATACTCATTGCCGATGCGCCTGGCAGGATCGCCTGAGCAGCTTTCCTCTTGGCCTAAGATGGCGAAATCCACACCGGCCTTTTGGAGGAGTCGGGTAAAAGCGCGTGCGACCTCTTGATTGCGTGCATTCAGGGCGGTTGAGCAACCAACCCAGTAGAGGTAATCCGCCGGCCCGTTGTCTGCGAGGGTCTTTACGTTCAGTCCCCTGCACCAATCCACTCGTGACGCCGAGGCGCCCGAATAGGGATGGCCCCGCGCTTCTAAACTGCGCAGCGCCCGCTGCATCGTCTCCGGGAATTTACTTTCTTCCATAACCAAATAGCGGCGCATGTCCAATATCTTCGGGACATGCTCGATGAACACCGGACACTCCTGCATGCAGGCCATGCAAGTGGTGCAGGACCATAAGGTCTCTTCTTTTATCGCTTTGCCGGTAAGCGGTAAATCCTCGGCTGTCGCAGTTGCTTTCCCGGCCGGCAATCGGGGCCCAGAGGCATGTAAATAGTGACGCATATCCAAGATCAGGGCCTTGGGAGAAAGCGGCTTGCCGACGGCAAATGCGGGACAGACATCCTGACAACGGCCGCACTCTGTGCAGGCATCAAGATCCAGTAAACCTTTCCAGGTAAGCTGGTCGATGGTTTTCACCCCAAAGGTTTCAGCCGTAGCCAGGTCCATGGGCTTCAGCATTGCGCCTTTCGGCTCAAGCGAGCGAAAATAGATGTTGGCCGCCGAGGTGAATATGTGGAGCAGTTTCGAGTACGGCAACCAGGCGATTAAGCCGAATACCAATAGTAGATGCAACCACCAGAGAAAGACATGTGCAGGGCGCAAAGCATCCGTGAATAGAAAAAGCGATAAAAACTTTCCCGCCGCCAACCCCACTGGCGACCAGTTCGCCCAGGAATCCTGCGTTGCAACGATCCTCAGGCCCTCTACAACAAATCCCGTTAGCAGGATTACCAAGAGCAAGAGCGGAACAACCGCATCCTGCCATCTGTTTTCCAACATTTTAGGCTTGAGGACGGCTCTGCGGTAAATAACCATCAGAATTCCGATGATGGATAGCAGACCGAAAACGTCTAGAGCCAGGGATTGGAAATATAGATAGAAATTCCCTCGCATGATGCGAAGACCCAGGTCTTCGTGGATCATCACGACAACAGTGCCGGCAAAGAGGATGGCGAAACCTGAAAAGATGAGAATATGGAAGATCCCGGCATAGCGATGGGTCAAAATCCGCGCATGGCCGAAACCGTAAACCGCCAACCCTTTGATGCGCTGAAAAATGAGATCACAACGTTGCTCCGGCTTTCCCAACTGCCACAAACGAAAACGACGATAAATCCCGTAGGCGAAGATAAGCAGAGTAGGAATCAAAAGCACATACATCACCCAGACAGCGCTGATGTTCCAGTAGATTTCTCTTGTCGGGGTCATCGCTGTTTTCTTGAGTCTAAGAACGGTTCACTTTCTCACTTGTACCCCATGATCTTGCCGTACTCCCGGGTGAGTCTGTCCACCATTTCGGCGTGATCCTGAGTCAGGTACAGCACGTTCTTCCCCTGAGCGTACTTGTAGGCCGTCGTCCCGGGAATAAAAGCAGAGCTCTGCCCCCCATACTTTTCCCATATCTCCTGAGCCTCGGGAGTCGTAAGAAAAACAGCAAAGAGATGCCCTGCGTTGGGATGCTGAGCGCCTTTGAGAACACCGGCGTTGTAAGCAGGCGAAATCACCGGCTCGATCGCTTCAGCGAAGACGACCGGCGCGCCGGTCTTTTTCGCCCGGTAGAGCTGGCTGTCCTCAAGCGTCGCCGCCACAAGTATCTCCCCGATTTGCAGACGGCTATAGATTTCGCCGGTTCGGCCAAGGGTGGGCTGCAGGGCCGCCAGCTTCTTTACAAACTCCGTCGTTTTCCCCTCGCCCCAAGGGCCGGTGGCCAGCCGAGCCAGGTGATGGGTTGCCGTGGACATGCCCAGCTTGCCTCCCTTCCACTTTGGGTCCAGGAGGTCTTCCCATCTCTGGGGTACATCCTGAGCAGGCAACAGCTTCCTGTTATAAGCAGGGAGAGCAAACTGGTTGGCGAATGCCAAGGTCCCACTACTGAACTGGATCATTCTTGGATCGATACCCAGCTTCTTATAGTCGAACGTCTTGTGCAGCTTCCTCAGCCATAGAGTCGAGTGAGCGGCATCATGGACTACCATTAGGTCCCACTCCTGCGGCGCTCCAGCGGCTGCAAGGCTCACCACTTTGCCAATATCCCTGGTCATGCCCCCCGAGTTGATGTATTGCAACTTGATACTGAGGCTGTACTTCTTATTGAAGGCCTCACCCAGCTTCTGAGCACCCTCGGGACTCAGGGTGGAGGGGGCGTAGAAATCGAGCACCCCTTCTTTTTTGGCGGCAGCCACTAACTCGTCTATGGGAGCTGCCGCAGCCCGATGAGCCGGTCCTACCTGGACAAACAGGGCCAAGAGGCCCGCCATAAAGAATCCCAACTGTTTCATAACTCACCTCCTGCCAAAGCCTGGGTGGAAATACAGAGGCTGGAGCGAACCGTTATGCCTCTTCATGATCTCAGTGCCGATCACTGAATCTTCGGTCCCGTATACTCTAAGATGTATAACCCTCCCCGAATGCGGTCGGACACATAGATCAGCCCGTCCGCATCGACGAAGAGATCGTTAAACATGGGCGCCTCCTGACCTTCCGGCGGCGGCGGAATGAAATATCCAACCTCCTCCGGGCGATACTGGTTTCTCAGGTCTACGATCCTCAGTCCGGCGTTGTAATAGGTGACAAAGATGAGATTCTCGCTCTGGAAAGATCCGGGTCTATTCTCATGCACGTTATGCGGGCCGAAGCGCAGCCCGCGCTTGCAGAAATCTCCCTGGGGCACGGGAAAGGTGCTGATCGTAACAGGATTTCTCTCCTCGCGGATATCGATCACCCAGACTCGCTTGTCACCCTCCTGGCAGTTGTTCTTGGTTGACTCGTCGGTAGCTACCACCAAACCCCTTCCCGGCAAGGGCAGAGTCGTGTGGGTATATCCGCCATAGGGCGGTCCCCAATCAATGCGGCTGATAAACTTAGGCGAGCTGATAGCGGAAATATCGACGATCGCCATGCCGGCATCCACCATGGCTACATAGGCCCGATCTCCGTGGGGAATGATCCCATGAATATAAAAATGCTCTCCGGGGAATGGCGCCCAAGCCGGATGCTGCTCTTCGCCCTCGCGCGTTCCGGGAAGCGACCATATTCCCGCCTGCCGGGGATTCGACGGGTCCGAGATGTCGGCAATGAGGTAAACCCGCTCTTTAAATCCGCTCATCGTCGATGACACGTGCGCGTATTTCCCGTCGCTGAACCACATTCGATGGACACCTTTTCCTGGAACCCGCAAATAGCCGATCTCGCGAGGATCCGTAGGATTGGAAAGGTCATAAACGCGAATTCCGGCTTCGTTGGGCACATCGGGCGCCACCTTGCCGAAATAGGGTCGCTCCTGATTCTGGATCAGAATATCCCCGGCGATTTGCACCTTATGCGCGTGGGTATTGGGAGGATGCGGCATCTGACGCACCACCCGCGGCTCTTGGGGATCCGCCGCGTCCACGATCGTGAGCGCCATGGGTGAAGTCCCCAGGTGGGCGATGTAAACATAACGGCCGGCTTTGAGAAGCTGCATGCCATCGCCATGACCATTTAGATCATGGTGCCCAACCAGCCGGACATTCCAACTCTCGCTTCTAGCCTCTATTTCTTTTACTTTGCTCATTTTTGTCCTGCGAACAAAGACAGCCTGCTGTCTGGTTTATCGAGACAGTCTTCCTTCCTGATTAAGTCGCGTTGCGAGAATCCTCCCGACCTTAATCCGGTTGATCTGTTGGGTGCCGTCCATATGCTGAAACACCATGGCGTCGCGGACATACTTTTGCATCGGCAGTTCTCGCATCACGCCGCTGCCACCGAAAATCTCCAGCGCAGTGAGACAGATCTTAAGGGCGGCCTCTGTACAAAAGACCTTGGTCGAGTGCATAAGAGCAGGATCTACTTGGTCCATATCCCCAGACCAGGCCAGGCGCCACAAAAGAGATCTTCCGGCCTGGAGGATTTGGTACATCTCGGCTATATCCATTGCGACAGCCTGGTGGTGAATGATCGGTCCGCCGCCTTGAATGCGCTCATTGGCGTACTTCATGGCCGCATCCAGGGCAGCTCGAGCGAGGGTCATGGC
>MGRY01000074.1:11577-12454 GCA_001799045.1 Deltaproteobacteria bacterium RIFCSPLOWO2_02_56_12
GGACCCGGACCTGCCCTCCTTGCCCCCCAACAGGTTTTCCACTGGCACCTTGACGTTGTCGAAGTCAAGTTCACCCTGGAGGTATATGCGAAAGCCCACCTTATCGTGGACGGATGCGACCTTAAAACCCGGAGTATTCGTAGGCAGAATGAAGCTGCTGCACCCTTTGTTACCGCCAAGGGTTTTATCCGTCCGCGCCGTGACCACCAGCATCTTGGCCACCGGACTGTTGGAGATAAAGTGCTTGCGACCGTTGAGAATGTAGTGGTCCCCCTGGCGCTGGGCGGTGAGCGTCACTCCTGCTTCAGGCGCCTCGTAAGGAAGCTGGTTGTCTGAGCCCGAACCAGGCTCAGTTCGCGCCCCTCCTAAAAGGTAAGTGGGGTCGTCCCGGAAAGCAGTGAGAAAGCGGTCCTTTTGCTCTTTGGTTCCCTGCTGGGCGAGTCGGCGCGCGCCTTTCCAGCACTGGGTTAAAATCTTCGAGCAGGAGACATCCGGGTACGACAGCTCGTCAATGAGCACGACCCAGGTGCGCAAGTCGTATCCCGGTCCTCCGTACTCTGTAGGTAGGCCAATAGTGCGGAGCCCAACCGCATCCGCCTTTTTAATCATATCCCAGGGAAAGTCCTGGAGAAGGTTTTGGGACCGGTCCAACTTCTCAGCGATGGGCCGGATCTCCTTTTCAGCGAAATCCCTTGCCATCTTCTGTAGGGCCTTCTGCTCCTCTGTCAGGTCAAAATCAATCATGTTCGCCTCCTTTGTAATCTAAAACTATAATGCCCGCTAGCGTAGTGAGTCATAAATCTCTTTACTTTGATTGTCATTCTGAGCGAAGCGAAGAATCTCGCCTTTTCAAATACATGAGACCCTTCACTTCGTT
>MGRY01000075.1:0-5959 GCA_001799045.1 Deltaproteobacteria bacterium RIFCSPLOWO2_02_56_12
GAAGAACGGGGAGCGCTGGTGCCGTTCCGTGATCCGGCGGCGTTGGCCGAGCAAGTGATTGACCTGTTGGACAACGAGGCCAGGCGCCACGCCATGCGCAAGCGCGCCTATCTGTTTGGCCGGGCGATGACCTGGCCGCAGGTGGCCAGATGCTACATGGAGAGTTTTGACCGCGCCCGCGCCGAACGCCGGCATTTCACCCCCCCCGGCTTCACGGTCAAAGCGCTCGACGAACGTCCGGGCGAACTGCCCCCGCTCAAACTCGATCACTTGCGCCACATGACGGATGAGACCGGCATGCTGCAACACGCCCTGTTCACCGTACCCAACTATCGCGAAGGCTACACCACCGATGACAACGCCCGCGCGTTGATGGTGAGTGCGCTCCTGGAGGCACTGGGCAGCGGCGAGGCGCTCGAATTGACTTCCCGCTATCTCGCCTTCGTCTGGTATGCCTTCAATACCGAGACCGGACGCTTTCGCAACTTTATGGATTACCAACGCCACTGGCTGGAAGATAGCGGTTCAGACGACAGCCACGGCCGCACGTTGTGGGCGTTGGGCACCGTGTTGGGCCGCTCTAGCACGCCGGCTCTTCCCAGTATGGCGGGCCGGTTGTTCGAGCAGGCCTTGCCCGCCATTCTTGATACGACCAGCCCCCGGGCCTGGGCCTTTGCGCTCATCGGCATCCACGAGTATCTAAGGCGGTATGCCGGTGACCGCCGGGCCAGCCAGGTGCGGGAGGAATTGGCCGGGCGTCTGCTGGCGCTGTATCAAAGGAATCGCTCGAACGAATGGCGCTGGTACGAAGCTGGGCTGACCTATTGCAACGCCGCGCTGCCGCATGCGCTGCTCATGTGCGGCCAATCGATGCCGAATAAAGCCATGACCGAGGCCGGGCTGGAGTCACTCAGTTGGCTGGCCGACTTGCAGCGCGCTGAAGAGGCTGGGGGTCATTTTGTCCCCATCGGATCCAACGGCTTTTATCAGCGGGGCGGTAAGCGTGCCCGGTTCGATCAACAGCCGGTGGAGGCTCAAGCCATGGTATCCGCCTGCCTCGAAGCAGCCCGGATCACGGGAGACAAGCGCTGGCGCAGGGAATCCCGACGTGCCTTCGAATGGTTCCTCGGGCGCAACGACCTGAACCTTCCCATCTACGACCCGATGACAGGCGGTTGTCGAGACGGTCTGCATCCCGACCGCGCGAATGAGAATCAGGGCGCGGAGTCTACGCTGGCCTTTCTCCAGGCCTTGCTGGAGCTGCGCCTGGCTGAGAACACCGTGCTATCTGTAGAGGTGCCATCTCCATGAGCAATCAACACTCCGAGATCTTTTGCCGTCATAAGCTCAATCCCATCTTGACCGTGGCCGATTGGCCCTATCCGGCCAATAGCGTGTTTAACCCAGGCGCCACGTTGCTGCCAGATGGAACCACCCTGCTGTTGTGCCGCGTGGAGGACCGGCGCGGCCATTCCCACTTTTGTGTTGCCCGCTCCGCCAATGGCATAGATAACTGGAAGATTGACCTTCAGCCCACGTTAATGCCTGACCCAGAACACTTCCCAGAAGAAGTGTGGGGCATTGAAGACCCACGCATCACCTACCTCCCCGAATTGAGCAAGTATGCCGTTGTCTATACCGCTTTCACACGCGACGGCCCGGGCGTTTCTCTGGCGCTCACTCAAGATTTCCACACCTTCGAGCGCTACGGTATAATCATGTCGCCGGAAGATAAAGATGCGGCCCTGTTTCCTCATCGTATCGGCGGCTACTGGGCTTTGATCCATCGCCCCGTCAGTGCTCCGCGCGCCCACATGTGGATCTCATATTCGCCCGACCTGCGCCACTGGGGCAGCCACAAGCTGATGCTGGAGGCGCGCAAAGGCGCGTGGTGGGATGCGAACAAGATCGGCCTCTCGCCCCCACCCATCGAAACCCCGCAGGGTTGGCTGGTGATTTACCACGGTGTGCGCCAGACGGCGGCCGGCTCGATTTACCGACTGGGAATAGCTCTGTTCGATTTGCAAACACCAACAGTTTGCCTCAAACGCAGTAACGAGTGGATCTTTGGTCCGCAGGAGCCGTACGAGCAACGTGGAGATGTGGACAACGTCGTCTTTCCATGCGGGTATACTCTTGCGCCTGATGGCGACACCATCCATCTCTATTATGGCGCGTCGGATACCAGCATTGCTCTCGCCACCGGCAGTGTTCGCGCCATTCTTGACTGGCTTGAACAACACAGATAGTGGAACAAAAAGACTCCCGACCCTTTTCTTTTCCCGGCCTAACGCCAAGTCTCATGGCCCGTCGCGCCACTCTGCGCAGCGCTTTTGAGGCGATAGGCATTAGGCAACAGGCAAAGGGATGAAGGATGAAAAAACTATGAAAACCGTGGCTCGTGAGGTCATGGAATAGGAGCCGGCAATATGGTATTTATAACCAAAGAGGATTGTCGCCCTTAAGGCCTTGCGGTAACTGAGATCTAGGGCTGGCGGTCAAAACTTGATTTTTTAGGGTTAGTCAAAAAGGAGGAAGCACGATGGAAATTCCCAGGGACATTAGTGGAAAAACCACCGCCTTGCTTGTGATAGGCCTGGTCATGGTCTTATTCTTTGGTTATCGGGCTTATGTCAACTCCCGTCAGGCCTTACAAATTCTGGAAATCCAGGTGCCAAATATCACACGAGTCGCCTTCGACACTCAGGTCTTTGCCCTTACTCCTGCGAATCTTGAGCCTGTCTTAACCAGCGTTGCAAGGCAGTTCGGAGGGCCCGAGGGCAAGGGTGAAATGGAAAAATTTAAGAAGGAATTTGCATCTCACTTGTGGATTGCGGTGATGACCCGGAATAAAGGACTCCAATCCGCAACGGAGGTGTTGACTCGAGTTCAACTCACAACACCGATCACGGCCCTTCAAGGCTACAGCTCAACTGGCTATGCCAGTATGGAGGTCAAAGAGGGAGGAAAAGGAAAGGAAATGGCATCAGTCAACTGGAATTACATAGAGCCCGCCATCACTGCGGTCACCCTTATTGGTGTTCAGCCAAAAGACTTTGCAGGCAAGCCCCCTTACTCGAAGAAAGACATGAGCATCTGGTCCAGAGACTTCAGGTTATACTTTGAATTGGCTGAAGTGAAATCAAAAGAAGGAGCGATAGCTTACGCGTATTAATAGGCGCAGCCGCAAAAGCCAGTAGTTTTTTCTCTTTTCCTCAAGATATCTCACCGCATCTTCTAGCACTCGACCGAGATCCGCGGGTTCCGTAAGCATGAGAGCCGGCTTATACCAATTGTCTGAAAGGCGATCATGTTATATGACCATCCTCAATGGAAAAATTTTTTGCCACTTGCCCGCGCGGTCTGGAACAGCTCCTGGCAGAGGAGCTGCAACAACTGGAAGCGGAAAACATCCATGCCGTAGGGGGTGGAGTCGAGTTCCGCGGTGATTTTCCCCTGTGTTACCGGGCCAATCTGGAAAGCCGCATCGCGAGCCGCATTCTGTGGCAGGTGGCGACGGACCATTACCGCAGCGAGGACGATATTTACCGCACCACTTACGCGCTGCAATGGAACGACTGGTTTGAACCGGCTCTCACCATACGGGTCAACGTTACGGCCACCAGGAGTCCTCTCAGGAGTCTCGGTTTTGTTACCCTCAAAATCAAGGATGCGGTCTGCGATAAATTCCGCCGGCTCTCGGGCCGCCGTCCCAGCGTGGACACCCGGCGGCCCGATGTGCGCATCCAGGGCTATCTCACAGATCGCGGCTTTACCCTTTATCTCGACACCACGGGGGACCCCTTGTTCAAGCGGGGGAAGCGCATATCTGTGGGAGAGGCGCCGCTCAGGGAAAATCTCGCCGCCGGGGTCTTGCGCCTGGCCGGATGGGTGCCCGGCACTGCGCTGCTCGATCCCATGTGCGGCAGCGGCACGTTCCTGCTGGAAGCGGCGCAAATCGCCCTCGATATCGCGCCCGGTTTAGGACGCCGTTTCGCTTTCGAGAAACTGAAAAATTTTGCTGCGCGCCGCTGGCGGGAGCTATTGCAGCAAAGCGCGGCCCGGCAAAAACCCAGAGGCCCGCTTTCCATTTACGGCAGCGATCTCTCCGGCGAGGCGTTGCGATCGGCCCGCGCCAACCTTGCGGCTGCCGGCTTGAAGGAAGTGGTGAGCCTGAAGCAGGCGAATATCCTGGAAATCTCCGCGCCGGCAAAGGAAGGCATCATCGTCACCAACCCGCCTTACGGCGTGCGCCTCGGCGAGCTGCAGGAACTGGCGGAGCTCTACCCGAAGCTGGGGGACGTGCTGAAGAAAAAATTCAGCGGCTGGCGGGCCTACATCCTCAGCGCCGACATGCGGCTGCCGAAGCTCATCCGGCTCGCCGCATCGAAGCGCACGCCGCTTTTCAACGGCCCCCTCGAATGCCGGCTGTTCGAGTACAAGATGGTGCAAGGGGGAATGAGGCGAAAAAAGCCTGAAGCGTAGTGAAACAGCGCTATCGCCGCCGGCAACTTAAGCGCCGGTCGAGATAAGGATCTTCTTATTTGAATTTCTGTCGCCTCTCGTCGCCGATGTCACAATGGCGATGAGGCTCAAACCCATTATTACGAGGAAGGTGGTGTTGAGCGCAGCGACGAATCCCGCCGGATCTGCTGTCGTGGGGCTTGCTCCCGAAAGCCCGGTATGGTGCTCGAAAGCAGCCGTCATCAGGAAGCCGCCGACGGCCACGCCTAACACGTTTCCCAGGCCGAATGTCACGTGGTTTGCCGCGGAGGCGAACCCTCTATGCTCTCTGGGCACCAATGCGATCATGCCCACGGAGTTGGCCGGGTTGAAGATTCCATTAGTGATCCCCCCCAGTCCGATCATGAGCGTCGGGAGCAGCCAGTGGGAATCCGGTTGAAAAAATCCCCCGACCAGAAGGGAGACGGTCATAAAGGCGACGCCAAGACTTGCCGGCAAGCGCGGTCCCAGCCGGTCGGTCATGTAGCCGCTGAGCGGCGCCAGGGAGATGGTCATGATGGCCGGGGCCATGAAGACAAATCCAATAAAGGATGGAGATAGCTGAAGGACTTCCTGGAGGTAAAAGGGGAGGAGAAGAGTGGTAACGCTATAGCACATGGCCACGATCAGGAGACTCAATGTGCTTAGGGTGAACATGCGGTTTTTGAACAGAGCGAGGTCGACGAACGGGCTCGGTGTCTTTGCCTCGTGAACCAGGAGGCCCGAGAGAGAAGCGAGAAAGATGGCTGCCAGAGCGCCTTTCGTTCCCGCTCCGATGATCTCTACCGCATGGCGGTCGATGAGCAAAACCAGCGTGGTGGTCGTGGTAAAGAGCAAGAGAGCTCCGACGTAGTCTACAGCGCGGCGCTGGACGGATATCGTGCGGCTCTTAAAGCCCCCGATAGTCAGCAAGGCCCCGATGATCCCGATGGGAACAATAAAGAAAAAGGTCCAACGCCAGTGCAGGTAGTCGATCATGAGTCCGCCGATGGTAGGACCCAGCAAAAATCCAATATGGTGAGCGGTGGTCATGTAACCCTGGGCCCTGCCTGCCAGCTCTTCGGGCACGGCCTCGGCGGCCAGAGCCCGGCTGGAAGACTGTAGCATCGACCCGCCCACTCCCTGGAGAAAGCGAAACAGGATGAGCTGCCATATGTTTTGCGACAGGCCGCAGAGAAGCGAGCCCAGGGAAAAGACGGCAAACCCCGCGCTAAAGACCTTTTCTCTACCCCAGAGATCGCTGAGCCGGCCAAAGATGAGCGAGAGGCCGATGCTGGAAAACTGGTAGGCGAGCAGCGCCCAGGAGATGCCGATCAGGTCGGTTCCCAGGCTGCTGGCCAGTGTCGGCATGGAGATGTTGAAGATCCTGTTGGCCGTTCCCGAAAAGAAGGTCGCCAACATAGCCGTGGCCAGAAGCAGGCGATTAATGCGCTTGTCCATTGTGATGTTTCTTTCT
>MGRY01000075.1:5965-6215 GCA_001799045.1 Deltaproteobacteria bacterium RIFCSPLOWO2_02_56_12
CGCAAAGGGGTGGAGGGCTTCAATGGATCGAGCGCACCCTGCTTCGAATCTTCTCTGACTTTTAGTGTTGATACGGTTCTTTTTCTGCCAGGAGGATTGATATAAAATGCGACCGGAGAGTTTAAGATGGCGCCAGAGACAAGTCATCCGGTTGAGGAACGTATCTTCCAAATTGCCGAGCCATTCCACTGCGCGGTAGGGACAAAGCCGTGAGTGGTGGCAAAGGGGTGTCAGGAACCTTTTCGCGGAG
>MGRY01000075.1:6328-6681 GCA_001799045.1 Deltaproteobacteria bacterium RIFCSPLOWO2_02_56_12
AAATGATACAACATAATAACCTAATGAGGGAATAACGCGAAAACCTAACAAACGCGCAGCGCCAAAACCTAATGATAGGACACGCTCATGGCGACACCGCAGGAGAAACTGGTCGAATCCCTTGAAGCCCTGAGGGCGCTTCAGGACCGGGGTGTCGCCGCCATCCGGGCCGCCGACCTCAAACGGGTGCACCGGGAGCGCCTGCTCAAGAACGGCTTCCTGCAAGAGGTCATGAAGGGCTGGTATATAGCCGCGCGCCCGGACGAGGCCGTCGATGAGAGCACAGCCTGGTATGCCTCCTTCTGGGCCTTCTCGGCCGCCTATCTGCGCGAGCGCTTTGGCAGCGACTGGTG
>MGRY01000076.1 GCA_001799045.1 Deltaproteobacteria bacterium RIFCSPLOWO2_02_56_12
TGGCCTTCTGATCTGCCGCATCGTAAATCATAGGCTTGCCAGACTTCGGATCCCGTACATATCGCCCATCAGGACCCACCAGATAAGGGGCATTAGTCCTATGCTTCAGATACTTCTCATCATAGCTCCCTATCTCATTCAGCAAGACATGAAGCATCCCTAAAGCAAAGGCAGTGTCAGTACCAGGCCGTATCGGTACCCACTCATCAGACTTGCTCGCTGCATTCCCTCCAATCGGATCGACCACCACCAGCTTCATCCCTCGGGCGCGGGCATCGGCCATGTCCCGAAGAATGTGATTGAACGAGCCGCGGGCGGCTATGCCAAACTGGGTTCCTACAAGGATGCAATAGTTGCAGTAATGGAGATCGGGCTGCTGGTGAAAGCCGCCGCCGGAGAAAAACTCCACCGGATGGATCACCTTGCCGCAAGTGGCAGAGGCATTGCTCGAATAGTGGGGAGTGCCAAACGCGCTGGCAAAGGCATGTAGCCAGGAGTGAAGATCGCCGGTTATCTCCCAGCCATGGATGTAAAGCTTCTTTGGATTTTCCTGAATGGCCTGGAGATTAGCAACTATCGAGCTCAGAGCTTCCTCCCACGAAATCTCCTGCCAGCCAGGGTCCACGTGGAGTCCCTTCTTCGGGTTGGTCCGTTTCAGGGGGACCTTAACCCGATTCGGGTTATAGAGATTCATGATGCCCGCCTTGCCCTTGGCGCACATGTTCCCCCGATTCTGTGGATTGTTAGGATCGCCTTCGATGTTCATCACCAGCCCATCCTCCACTTGCACCAGAACACCGCATCCCACATAACACATGCCACAAGCAGTCGGTATCCACTTTGACGCCATAGCTACCCTCCTTCAAACATGGGGAGCATAATGATCTCCACCTCGCTGTCGCCGAGCCGCGCCCCCAAGCCTCCTACGTCTTTTACGTTCCGGCCGTTCAGGAAGATGAGGATATAGTGATGGAGCTTTCCTGGCTGACTGAACACCCAGGAGGTGAAAGGGTCACCAAAGCTGTCGGCAAGAAAGGTCAGGAGATCCCCAACCGTGCTCCCCTGAGGCATGGTCATCTCCAGATCCCTTTTTTTCACGACCGCCCGAAGATCGCCCATGAACTTGACCTTGACCGATATCGCAGATGCTTGCGCTGCATTCTCCTTTAGATCCGCCTTGGCCATTTTCCCTCAGGTCAACGGGAAAGGAACGTAAACCCCGGCCTTCAATACGCAGTAGCGAAAGAGCAGGCCGCCGATCAAGATGAAGAGACCGGCAAGCGCCATGGCCGACGGCGTCCATAAAACGACGGCCAAAGGAACGATCATGCCTACCAAAATCACTCCCACCTTGAAGGTCCAGCCCAAGGAACCCTCATTCAAGCGTCTTACCGCCTCCTTGGACGCTAGACCCGATCCCTTCGAAGTAGCGAGATACATTGCCCCGAGAACAAAGTTGACGACGATAAGGATCCCTCCCAAAAAGCTTATGGATCGAAGATCGGCGCTCTCCAATCCCAACGGGGCAATCAGAAATATGAGTCCGCTTGCAACCATCAGAGAGTGAAAAGAAAAAAGCACCGGCAGAAGCGGGCTGTTCCAAAACGGGATGGAAGGAGAGGCGGCAAGCACAAAGCCGGGATAGAGAGTAACGAAGAGAGCGGAGATGCCGGCAACGACGCCGATCGTTCTCCTTGCCGTATCACTTCCCGGCGCCAACCAAGAAAGGGAGTCAAAAGCGGGAGCGCTATAAAGCGCACCGAAAACAATAAAAAGCGTCACGAAGATAACGCCGCGGCTGATCCAGGAAGAAAAGGGCTTACAGAGGGCGCGCCAGGCCCGGAGAGGGCGCCCCAACTCGACCATCAACACCACTGCCCCAAGAGCGACCAATCCCAGGGAAAGGACGGCAATAGATGGGGAAAGGTTGAAGAGCAAGAAAAGAAGGAAAAGGCCTCCTCCCATACCCCCAAGAAATAGGTCCACTGCTAGAAGCCAGGACCACTCCTCCTGAGGAGTTAACTTCATGTTGAACTCATGCGCCATATTAGCCTCCTAAAAAGCTAAGTTAGATAATAGAGCGAAGGGTCGGTCCCCAACTCAGCCCGTGGCTGAAAATGAGATCTTTGCCTAACGAGCTTACAGATCTCACTTTCCAGGTCATTTAGATTGCCGAAGACAAGCGCACGGGTGGGACAGGTCTGGACGCAGGCGGGTTCTCGCCCCGTTTCGAGCCTATCGACACAGAAGGTGCACTTCTGCACTGTGCGGGGCTGCCACTTTTTATAGCTCTCGGCCTCGTATGGCGTGAGCTCCTCGCCATAGTATCCCTTTGAATCCTCCGCAATGAAGCGAACCTGATAAGGGCAGGCGACAACACAGGCACGGCAGCCGATGCACTTATCTTGGTTAATCAAAACCAGATTGTCTCTCTTCCGCTTGTAGCTAGCCCCGGTCGGACAAACCGGAACACAGGGTGGCTCGCTGCAGTGGTTACAACGAATTGGCAGGAAAACCTTGCGCGCCTGAGGGTAGCTCCCCTCTTCCTTCTCCAGCACCCTCATCCAGAAGATCCCAGGAGGTGTGCCATTCTCCGCTTTACACGCTAGGGTACAGCTCTGGCAGCCGACGCAGCGCTTGAGATCAATGGCCATCCCCCACCTGGGAGCCTTACCGTTCTTACTTGCAACTGCTTTTTCGCTTGTTGCCATCCTTCTCTCCTCATTCACTCTTTTAATCCAAACTCGCCTCTCTCGGTCTTCTCTTAATCCGCCGCCTCTTACGCGCTAGAATTGTACAGCAAGATATATGCCACGGCTGCTAGGAAAGTCGGCCAGGCTAAGTAGCTGGAATATCAGTCAAAGTGAAGGTCTAAGGAAATGGATGAGCCGACGAACTAATCGCTTTGAGTTCCTAAACATGGAAAAGACTGTTAAGAAATTCTTAATAGTTGGAAGGTTTTGCTTATACCTTGGGAAGCACGAAAGGTTACGAAAAGAGGGATCTATTTTCCTCCGCCGCGAGCTTCCTGCAAAGCCTTAACAATCGCTTCAGCCTCAAGGCCGAGCTCCAACGTTTCGATCAGTTCGCCGTATCGTCCCGGATCGATCAATCTCTTAACCTCGGGTTCAAATATATGGAACGCTCTTAACCCGAGCTCAATTCCCGCCAAAGGCCCGGCGTAGGTAGGATCCCCGCGAGTTATCGTCTCGAATTGAACGAGGCAGCTATCCACGTTCGGCGCCCCAAGAATCACGACAAGATCATCTTTGCCATACTGCTCGGCTAGCTCTTTCACACGACCTTGAACCTCAAGGTCCACAGCCCCGGCGGCTGTTCAGACAAAGCACTGAGTCGATGAGTAGGCGACCTTAGCTCCCAGGCCTTCAACTGCCTGCTCGATCGTGTGCGCGGGCACGCCGTCTCTTTCACCGAGAATGATGAGTTCTTTGCCTTTCAGATCCAGATGGTTTTTTTCCGTCAAGAGACACCTCCGATAGATATTTAGTTATGGGTGCCGCTCCAGCAAGAGCGACATCCCGTCACTTAACTGGGTCATTTGTCCCAAAAACAAACTTGCGCGGGCAAAAAGGACACACCTTCTTAATTCACCTTGGGTCAAGCCCCTTAGCGCATGGGGCACATAAGCAAAGGCCGAGGCGATGTGCCCTTGGGTCGGGACATAGCCAGGCACTCCTTTTTTCCTTATGAATTCCGCGATCTCCCCCCGACCGATCTTCCCACAAGAGGCCAGGACTGCTGCGAGCATGCGATAATTGCGTTCAGCGACATCGCCGCCGTTAGCGGGAATGGTTATCTCAGGATTGTGAAGCTCCGAAACGAATTTGTCTACCGCAGCCACATCCAAACTCAATCGCTCTAGAGGTTCGACGACAATGGCCTTTAGCTGCTGATCCACGCCGGCTCCGGATCGAACCGGGTGACGTCCCACGCTGGCGAGATTGATAATCGGACTCAGCCCGTCATCGCGCCCGATCCAGACAGCGACCGCCGCCTGCATATCTTCCAAAACCGGGATCCCTTTCTCTACGTGATAAAGAAACTTCATTCCCAGCTTAGGCAACGAAGAGCCACCCACTACCAGCACGTTTTCCACCACGCCGCTTTGCACCATAGCCGCGCCCATCACCATTGCTGGGATCGGCGCCGCACAGAAATCCTTGATATCGACCCCCGACGCCAGGTCGCATCCGGCAAACTCTGCTATGGCCTTCGCAAGATTTCCGCCCCCCCGTTGGTAGCGATCCCCAACGGCCTCCTCTGAGCAACTCAATACAAAATGGGCGTCCTGAGGCTTTAGGTTCCCGTCCTGATGAAAGATTTCGCGAACTGCCAACGCCGCCGAGACCTTACAGCAAAGATTTTCCAACAGAATATGAGCCGTGAGCGACTCATCCTCCGCGTTGCCGTGCCGCACCCATCCTACCGGTTCTGGATCCGTGCCAACGTAAAGAGGCAACCCCGCGCCCCGCTCGATCTCAGACCGAAGCTGCTCCCGAGTGAGAAGGGGAGGATCAACTCGAACCAGCGGTCTGCATAGCGCAGATCGATCTAGGCGAGGTTTCGCATCTTCCCAAAAACGCTCTAACAGGTGAACATGCTTGAAGACATCGGCGACAGCCAGGAGCGCAATGAATCTCTCCTCCTCCACAAGCTCTCCAAAGGGAAAAGCCTCATTCGGTTTCAGAGCGGGCTGGTTGAACCACGGCCTTGCGATCTCCAAGAGACTCTGCGGCGATTGTTTGCCAAGAAAAACGTCATTGGGCAGATAATTTTCTGCCTGTTCATAAGTCCTGAGGCTTCCCAGAAGCTCCTGCAGGCGCGAAGGACGGGCGGCGATCTCTCTCGATGGCTTGGAACCGTATCGGACAAGCCCGGGAGAATGAATGAGAATGGCACTTGCCGCCTTGATTACCGGTTGCAGATTTGACATGAGCTTCCTAGTATGCCCGGCATGCCCAGGACTGCCTGCCCCAGTTATCGACACCACCGACGATCATGTCCCGTGCGTCCAAGGTCAAGGAGCCCCGGGCCGACGCCACAGGGGCCCCAGGATAGCTGAGAATCTTAATCTCCTTGTAGGGGCCTACCACCTTCTCCGCGGGCGGCAAGTCGATCCAACGGTCTCGGCTGCCTGTGCTTACCACAGCATCCGCTTCCGGCACGTAATAGAGGAGAGGGGAATCTATCCCCTCTTTTCCACCATATTCGTATGTGACCAGTGCGGTCTTGATCCCCCGCCGTTCACAAGCCTGAACCGTAAGCATCACGTCGACAAACGCATTCCCGGAGCCAAGCCAGGTCACCAAGGCTGCGTCGGCGCCAAGGTTAGATGCTAGCTGCGCTGTGTTCTGCGCAATCACTTCCTTGCCTTGAAAAGTTTCGAAACGAATCCGTTCCAGGATAACGCCGGCAAAATTCAGCCGCTTACCGTGCTCACGATAGAGACCCAGGACCAGAGGATGATTCTGCCAGTCCCAGGTTATGGGAAAATAACCTATGCAGCGCGTGGTATTTATGGCGAATGCCCCGTCGAAGAACTCGTTGGGATGGACTACCGTGGCCAGCGAATCCCGAATAGGGAGACCGTAGTAACTCACACCAGAGTGGACATGATGGCTATCGGTGAGACAGCCTTGTATGAACAACACTCTGGGCAGCTTTGGCTTCACTTTAGTCAAGTCGAAGGTCTCAACCCGCTTGGGCTTAAGCCCAACGGTAACCTCAGCCAACCTCTTAGCCACTTGGAACTCCGCCTGCTGTATAACAGTATGTGCCTCCAGCTCAGAAAGCCCCTGCACCAACCGCAGGCTTAAGACCAAACCAACGAGACTGCTAAAACGCGATGCCTCAGCCCCTGGACCCCACATGTCAAGGATGGCGCTGCGTTGAACGCCAAGTCCGGCTCGGATCGTCCCCTCATATTCCGCCGCGACCACCACCGCCATCCCGGAAAGACGATGCGTGCGTCCCTCTCCCACCGGCGCTACGGGCCCAAGAATCCCCGGAAACACCTGTCCCTTTCCATCCACCTTAACCCTCGGCTCCACCACGTCCCGTATACCGGTGACCCTTACCTTTTCACCAGGGACAACCACCTCCAGCCACGCCTCCTCTATGCGTTTGTCTTGCAGGACAAGGCTCTTTAATTGCTCCCTATCCACCTCCAACTTCCCAGAGTGGTAACGAAACGCTCTTCCAAGACGTATGTCAGTTACCGGAAACTCCGCCATCTCAAGGCGCATCTCATCTCCTCCACTCAGGCGCTTACAGCCATATGGGGCAAAAAGACGGTGG
>MGRY01000077.1:0-263 GCA_001799045.1 Deltaproteobacteria bacterium RIFCSPLOWO2_02_56_12
CTAACAAAACTGACTACCGGCCCTCATGTAAGTTTCTAAGGATAATGCTACAATCCGCTGGTCATGGCGGACAAGCTTGCCATCAAAATCATCCGTATGATCAGTGAGGTAGAGCGCGCGGATTGGGACCGGCTGCTGGGCCAGGGCTCTCCCTTCATGAAGTGGGACTGGCTCGATAGCCTGGAGCAGAGCGGCTGCGTCAACGAAGAGACCGGCTGGCTCCCGCATCACCTCATCGTCGAGAGGGAAGGAAAAATCGTCGG
>MGRY01000077.1:273-7162 GCA_001799045.1 Deltaproteobacteria bacterium RIFCSPLOWO2_02_56_12
ATGTATCTCAAGCTCCACAGCATGGGGGAATTCGTCTTTGATTTCGAATGGGCGGAGTACGCCCACCGTCTGGGCATCCGCTACTATCCCAAAATGCTCGTGGGGATACCCTTCACGCCGGTTACCGGCCCCCGTTTTCTCACCGATCCCCGTGAGAACCGGCGGGAGCTGATCCAGCTCATGGGGCGGGCGCTCATGCAGGTCGCAGAGGATAACAAGATCTCTTCTGTCCATGTCAATTTTTGTTTGCCGGATGAGGGAGAGGCCTTGCAAGGGCTCGGCTATATCCCTCGGCTCGGGCTCCAGTTTCACTGGCAGAATCGCGGCTATCGCTCTTTCGACGAATATCTCGCCGCCTTTCGCAGCGACCGGCGCACCAAGATCAAGCGGGAGCGTCGTGAACTTTCCCAGCAGGGCATCACCATTCGCGCCGTGCAGGGGGACGAGCTCAAGGCGGCGCAGCTCGGCGCCATGTTTCAGCTTTACAAGAACCACGTCGAACGGCTCACCTACGGCCACCGGTATCTCACACGGGAATTCTTTGACGCAATGTCCCGCCGCTTCACTCCCCATATCTGCCTGATGCTCGCCGAACGGGACGCAAAGATCATCGCCGGGACGTTCAATATTCAGGACGGGTCGGTTCTCTACGGCCGCTACTGGGGCTCTTTCGAGGAAGTACGCTATCTCCACTTCAACGTCTGCTATTACTCGGCGATCGAACACTGCATCCTGAGCGGCCTTGAGCGCTTCGAGGCCGGCGCCGGCGGCAGCTTCAAGCAAATGCGCGGACTGGATCCCGAGCCGACCACCAGCCTCCATTACATCGTTCACGAAGGGTTTCGACGGGCAGTCGAGAAGCACCTCAGCCAGGAGCGAGAGGCGATCAGGGGCAAGCGGGTAACGCTGCTGGAGAGAAGCCAACTCAAAAAAGAAGGTTGAAGGGTTAGAAGGGTTTAAGGGTCGAAGGGTGAAGATAAGGAAGACGAAGGCGCGCTCCGCGAGGGCATGAAATGCGCTGATTCCTTGACAGGGACCCGGCTTTCCTTTAACGTTCGTTCTATCCTTTGTTGCGAGAGTCAAGACTGTGAAATTTTCCGTAAAGAACGTGGCCGAACCGCTGATCTTTTTCGTGGCGCTTCTTGCGCTCTGGGAAGTCCTCGTCGAGTTCTTTCGGGTTCCGGCCTTTATTCTCCCGCCGCCCGGGGATCTTTACGTAGCCTTTACCGCGAAGTTCTACATTCTCTACAAGCACGCGATGGTCACCTTTATCGAAGCGGTGGGCGGTTTCACCCTCTCCTTTATATTGGGCGTAGCCTTCGCCGTCGGCGTGGTTTATTCGCGCCACCTGCAGAATACCATTTACCCGCTGATCGTTATCCTCTACGCCATGCCGAAGAGCGCTTTCGCTCCCCTCATGGTGATCTGGATAGGATACGGTCTCTATTCGAAGATTGCGATTGCTTTTCTTGTAGCCTTCTTTCCGATCGTCGTGAATACCGTGGTGGGGCTCAAAGAGGTCGAGCCGGAACTGCTCGATCTGGCGCGCATCAATAAAGGGTCTGAGTTCGATATCTTCAGAAAGATCCGGCTGCCCAACTCGCTGCCTTACATGTTTGCCGGCATCAAGGTCGCAATTGTGCTCTCCGTCACCGGCGCCATTGTCGCCGAATTCGTCGCCGCGAATGAGGGGCTCGGTTACCTGATTCTCCAGGCCAACTATAGTCTGGACACGGCGCTGGCCCTGGTGATTCTTTTGATCCTGGCCTTTTTGTCTCTCGCTCTTTTCATCGGGGTGGAAGTTTTGCAGAGGAAGCTCGCCCCATGGAGCGCCGAAGTCCGGCAGATCGAAGGCTCATTTTAATCCAGGAGGTAGGGGAAAATGACACTTACTGAGAAGCGTCTTTGTGTTCGTCTAAAAGCGGTTCTCCGGACTGTGGCCTTGGGGCTAGCGGCGCTATCCCTGAATGCCTTTTCAGCGCCGGCAGCTGAGAAGGCGGCGGAGAAGCAAGCGGTAATCCGGATGGATTTCATCATCGGCGGGAAACACGCCATCTGGTATGTCGCGTGGGACAAGGGCTTTTACTCGAAGCGCGGCCTGTCGGTCACGATCCAGCCCGGGTCAGGATCAGCCGACACCGTCCGGGCGATAGCCGCTGGTCTTGCCGATGTGGGGTTCGCCGATTTCACAACCGCTATCGTGGCCAGATCGAGAGGGGCTTCTATCCAGGCCGTGGGGCAGCTCGGCTACGTGCCTGCCACGATTCTCTGGCGCGAAGAGACGCCGATCAAGACTCTGAAAGATCTGGAAGGAAAGTCCTGGGCGATCAGCCCAGGACAGGCGCAATGGTATCTCATGCCGGCTTATGCCAAGATCAACAACATCGATTTCAAAGCGATCAAAATTCAGGAGACCGCCCCGGCCCTTCAGCCTGCTGCGCTGGTAGCCAAGAAGGCGGATTTCATCGTCATGTTTCGCGCCTCGAACGATGAAGTGACCGAGACGGCAGCGACCAAGCAGGGGATCAAACTGAAGCGCATATATATGAAGGATACCGGCCTCAATATCTACGGCAGCGGCCTGATCGTTAAAGAGGAGGACGTCAAGCGGCGGCCCGATATGATCCGCGCCTACGTGGAGGGGACTATGGAGGGGCTGCGCTACGCCCGCGATCATCAGGACGAGGCGCTGCAGATCCTGTTGAAGCATAAGCCCGAGCTGGGCAAAGAGCTGACTCGTATTCAACTCAAAAACGCTATCGAAGAGGTCTTCGTTCCGCCGGAGTCGCGGGAATCCGGCTTCGGCTATATGAAGGCCGACATCATGGAGAAAACGGTCGGGATCACAAACGAATACTTCGACGGGGCAAGAAAGGTCTCGACGGAAGAGGCCTACACCAATCAGTTTATCAGGAAGTGACGTATGGCGTCATCCTGAGCGAAGCGAAGGATCTGAGATAATGCGAGATTCTTCGCCTGCGGCTCAGAATGACACGATTGTTACGTGGGACCCGCGAGTGCCGCTGCTGATCGACATCCAGGATGTTCTCAAGATTTTCAAGAGCGCCGTAAAGACCGTCCATGCCCTGGATCATATCTCCTTCGAGGTCCACGAGGGCGACTTCGTTTCCCTTGTGGGACCCAGCGGATGCGGCAAGAGCACGCTGCTTAAGATTATTTCCGGCCTGCTTCCGGCTACATCCGGAAAAGTCTCCGTGAACGGCAAGGCGGTGGACGCGCCCCTGGACAATGTCGGCATGGTGTTTCAGTCTCCGGTGCTGCTCAAGTGGAAAACCGTAATCGGCAATGTCATGCTCCCCGTCGAGTTCGCCCGGCTGGAAAAGCCGCCCTACCTGGAGAAGGCGCGCTCTCTGCTTCGCCTGGTGGGGCTGGAGGGGTTCGAGGAGATGTATCCCCATGAGCTCTCCGGTGGGATGCAGCAGAGAGTTTCCCTCTGCCGCGCCCTGGTGACCGACCCTGAGATCCTGCTGATGGATGAACCCTTCGGCGCGTTGGACGCCATGACGCGGGATGAGCTCGACCTGGAGTTGCTAAGGATCTGGGACGGAAAAAGGAAGACGGTGCTCTTTGTGACCCATAACATACAAGAGGCGGTTTTTCTTTCCGATACCGTTATTGTCATGTCGCCCCGGCCCGGAAGGGTGATCCGGAAACTGGGCATCGACCTGCCGCGCCCCAGAGCTATGGAGATGATGAGTGCCGGTAAGTTCGGCGAATACACTCTGCAGATCAGAGCCATGCTGGCCTCGAGCAGCGGGACTCCCGGCGCAGCCGTCGGCTCGACCACCTGAGATCTTTCAATTCTGATGGCTAAGAAAAAAAGCATAACCTACAAAAGGGCCGGAGTGGATATCTCCGCTGCGGACCGCCTGGTGCGCCGCATCCGTCCGATCGCTCTCAAGACGGCCCGCCCGGGCCTCTTGGAGGGCGTCGGCGGCTTCAGCGGCCTCTTCGATCTCAAGAGCCGGAACTACCGCCACCCGGTTCTGGTCTCCTCCACGGACGGGGTCGGGACCAAGCTCAAGATCGCCTTCGCGATGAACATCCATGACACGATAGGCATCGACCTTGTGGCCATGGGGGTCAACGATATTTTGACCCAGGGGGCGGAGCCTCTCTTCTTCCTGGACTATTTTGCTACCGGCAAGCTCAAACCCCATACTGCGCTTCAGGTGATCCGCGGCATCGCCGATGGATGCCTGCTCGCAGGCTGCACCCTGATTGGCGGAGAGACGGCAGAGATGCCCTCTTTTTACGGCGATGGGGAGTACGACCTGGCTGGATTCGCCGTCGGGGTGGTGGAGCTAAAAAAAATCCCCAACCCCGCGGCAATCGTCGCCGGAGATCAACTTATCGGACTCCCCTCGAGCGGACTGCACAGCAACGGCTACTCGCTGGCGCGCAGGGCGCTTTTGGAGATCAAGGGGCTGAGGCTCGGAGACAGGATCTCGGAATTGGGTCGCACGCTCGGGGAGGAGCTGCTGGAGCCGACCCGCATCTATGCGAAAGTCATTCGAACCTTGCTTCGGCGCCATCCGATAAAAGGGGTAGCGCATATCACCGGAGGGGGGATTCCCGGCAACCTGCCGAGGATCCTGCCCCAAGGGCGGCAGGCCTGGATTCGGCGACGTAGCTGGCCGATCCCTCCTGTTTTCGATTTGATCCGCAGATTCGGCGGCGTCTCGCAACCCGAGATGGATCGCACCTTTAATAACGGGCTGGGAATCATTTTGGTTGTGGGCAAGAAGCATGTGGATCAGATCCAACGCTCGCTAACAAAGCTGGGCGAAAAACACTACTTGATTGGCGAGGTCAAGAAAGGAGAGGGAGGGGTCCGCTTCCTCCCCTGAAATTGAATTATGGCGCGGCAGCTCCCGCTAGGCGTGCTCATCTCGGGCAGCGGTACCAATCTCCAGGCGATCATCGATGCCATTGAAGCAAAGAGACTCGATGCCGTCATCCGAGTAGTGATCAGCAACCGCGAGGACGCCTTCGGCCTGGTGCGGGCGAAAAAGCACAATATCCCGACTGAGATCGTCGATCACCGGAAATTTCCCAGCCGCGAGGCCTACGATCAGGCCCTGATCGATATCCTGGAAGCGCGGCAGGTGGAGTTGGTTGTCCTGGCGGGTTTCATGCGCCTCCTTTCCCCGGTATTGGTGAAGGCATTCTCCAATCGCATCATGAACATCCATCCGGCCTTGCTGCCGGCCTTTCCGGGACTCCATGTGCAGAAGAAGGCGGCAGAACACGGGGTTCGTTTTTCCGGCTGCACGGTTCACTTCGTTAATGAGGGCTGCGACGAAGGCCCCATCATCATCCAGGCCGTCGTGCCGGTCTATCCCGACGATACCGAGGAGTCCCTCTCCGCCAGGATACTGAAAGAGGAGCATCGGATCTATCCCGGGGCCATCCAGCTTCACAGCGAAGGGAGGCTCCATGTGGTGGGGCGCAAGGTCTTAGTCGATAATCTCGAAAAGGAGGAGAATCAGGTCCTGGTCAACCCTCCCTTGAAAGGATGAAGCAGCGCGGCGCCGTCGTCTCTGCATGGATAAATCTGGAAAACTATGAGTCGTTCCACTCTTACGTTTCTGCTTAAGGCCGTGGTGAGCCTGGGCCTGCTCTTTTTTCTTTTTGCTGAGATCGACGTGGCTCAGCTCCGCCGGGTACTGTCCTCGGCCCACCTCTCTTATCTGGCTGTCGCACTGTTGGGTTATTTTTCGGGCCAGATCATTTGCTCGCTGAGATGGGCCCTGTTGGCGCGGCCTTTGGGCTTTACGAATCCTTTTAAAGACTTCGTCATCTTCTACTTCATCGGCATGTTCTTCAACCTGTTCGCCCCAAGCACCATCGGGGGAGATATCGGCCGGGTTTTTTACCTGGCCCGGGGTGAGTCCGAGGAGCGCGCGAAAGGATGGAACGGCTCCACCGGCTCGGCTCTTGTCTCCGTGATCGCAGATCGGTTTATTGGATTCGCTGTCCTGGCATGGATCGGAGCGGCGGCCCTGGTGGTCTTTTCAACCTATACTCTCGTTCCGATCATTCGTTATCTGACCTTTGCGCTCGCCGCGGGCTTTCTCTTCAGTTGGATGCTGTTGCCTCTCTTCAAGCGGTTGCTCCATCGTAAGAAATTCCTTAAGGGCGAAAAGCTCCTGCTGGGACTGGAGGCCTACGCCAGTAACCGCCAGATCATCGTGCAGACCATCGCCCTGTCCCTGATCGCCCACTTGATCCAGGCCTGGATGCAGATCCTGCTGGGCCAGGCCCTGGATGTAGAGATCCCCTGGTCTTATGCTTTGATCATCTACCCGCTGGTGGGTACGTTTAGCGCGCTTCCCATAAGCCTGAACGGCATCGGCCTGCGCGAGGGCGGCTACCTGTTTTTGCTGCGGCAGATTGATGTCAGCCCGGAAAAGGCCATTGCCTTTGGGATTCTCTGGTTCGCCATCGTTGTCCTTGACAGCCTGGTCGGCGGAGTTGTTTTTATTGTGAGAAAGAGCGTGCGCCGGTCGATGATCGTTTCCGATATAAAAGATCAAGCGAGGTAGCGGCGGGAGGAATAATCCGGCTAAAAGATCGGCAAGGATGCCGGGCCCGAACGTTGAAAAAAGGTGAGATACAGCATCAGAAGAGATATGAGGGTAAAGCCTCCAATGGTGATCCAGGCGATGAAGTTGAAGATAGGGCCGTTGACGTGCGGGCCCATCAATTGTTTATCGTTAATGAGTTTTAGCATGACCACAAAGATCAGCGGAAGGAGCAGCGTGTTCAAAGCCTGCGAGGCAATCAGAAGCGGGATCATCGGGATCCGCGGAAAAAAAATCAGCAACGTGCTCACAAAAATGCAAAACCCGATGATGCAATAAAA
>MGRY01000078.1 GCA_001799045.1 Deltaproteobacteria bacterium RIFCSPLOWO2_02_56_12
CGGTTGCGCAGGTATTTTAACGCCGCCTCCCCGTCTCTGTAGGTTCCTTCCTCTGAGACTCTCCCTTCACTGCGCCCATAGCCGCGGTAGTCGAAGATAAATACATTGATCTGGACCTTGTTGTGAAGCAGCTTGATGTTCTCCAAGCGGTGGCTGATATTGCCTGCGTTGCCGTGGAACCAGAGCAGCGTGATCCTCGAACCTGCGTAGGGCATAAACCAGCCGTTCAAGCGGACCCCGTCGCTGGTGGTGAAGAAGACGTCTTCAAACGCGAGCCCGGCGTCCTTGGGAGTCACGTCAACCGTGGAGTCCGGAAAAAAGATGAATTTTTCTTCCATCGGGCAGCCCCAAGAGAGGAGCATGGAGAGAAACATTAAAAAGACAAGTCCGCTTCTCACATCCTTATATTAGCAAAACGAGGCTAAAAAGGGACCGATCGGTAGGTCTGTCGGTATATCTCGATTTTCCCTCCCCGCTGCGGTTATAGGGGCCTGTTACGAAGGGAATTGTTCGTACGAGACAGTGGGGATGCCTGTTCGTTCCCTGGCATGCTCGAAGGAAATCCTGCAAGCCCGAAAGTTATGTTTACTTTCCCCCAATACCTGTGGTACAGGTCGGCTGGTTTTTCGTCGTTCCGCCATCAGAAAACGCTTTGAACGACTTGAACGGTTTGAACTTGTGAGGAGGAAAGAAATGAAGATCCTCGGAATTGCGATCCTCGCACTGGTGATTTTATTGCCTGCCACTCCTCTCTCCGCCCAGATTACTAAGCCCGTTTACATCTCCTTACCCTCAGCCGGGAACGTACAGCATGTGGCACTGGGCGCTGCAAAGTATAAAGGGTTCTATGAAGAAATGGGAGTTCCAAATGCCCAGGTCGTCTTTCTGCGCGGCAACTCGGTAAACGTTCAAGCCATCGTCTCCGGCAGCGTTCAATTCGCCTCGGCCTTCGGGCCTTCTATGCATACGATGTTTCGCGGCGAGCAGCTCCGTATCCTGGTCCAGATCTTTAACCAGATCCCCTTTGGACTCATTACCAAACCCGAGGTGAACCGCCTGGAGGATCTGAAAGGCACAAAGATCGCTGTCACCTTCGGCGGCTCCACGCACAGTGTGCTCATAGCGCTGCTCGCCAAGTACGGCATCGCGCAGAATTTTGCCGAATACCTCAATATCCCCGGGGATCAGGCCAAGACAGCCGCTTTAATGCAAGGACGAGCGGCAGCCGCTCTTATGTCCCCGCCGGCGGACCGATTCCTTCTAAAAGAGGGATTCAAGCGACTCGTCTACATGGGCGATGTCTTTAAAGGGGTTCCTTTCAGTGCCCTGCTCACGACCGCGAAGGTTATTCGCGAAGAGCCCGATCTTGTCGAGCGCGTGGTCAAGGCGGTGGTCAAGACTCTCCTCTTTATCCGGGAAAATCGGGATGGAGGGATCGAAGCGATCATGAACCATAGTAAGGTCGACAAAGAGATTGCAGCCTCCCTTTATGACCTCATGCGCGACGCCTACGCGCCGGTGCTGAGTCCCGAGGGCGTGATGCAGCGGGCCGAGCTGGAAATCGCCACGCTCAAAGAGCGCCCCAACTTCGATCCAAAAGCCTTCATCGACGATCGCTTTCTGAAAGCGGCGCTCCGCTCTATGGGACGGAAGGAGCAGTAAAGCCCAATGAGGCCGCCAAAAACGCTCGACGAGATCAAATCAACGTTGCTCGCACGCGCCGGCCGTGGCAATCCGGTTCGGGGTCTGAGCAGGGAAGAAGTTGAAGCAGTGGTGGCCCGGTTGCAGAGCGTGGATCCGGACCATTGGGCCAAGGTCTGGAGCGATCCCGCCGAGCCTTGGCTGGCAAAGGCGAAGGAAGCTGAGAAGAGCGGGGGCAATGAGGGGGCACGTGAATCCTATCTTAAGGCTTATGCCTATTTTGCTGCTGCTCGTTACCCGGCACTGTTTTCTCCGGAAATGGAACAGGCTTATGTGCGCGCAAGAGATGCCTACCAGAAAGCCAGCCGCTATTTTGATCCGCCGCTGGAGGTCGTTCGGATTCCTTTTGAAAAGAAGGAAATCGTCGGCTATCTCCGGTTGAGATCCGGAGAGGGGAAACAGCCGCTCGTCTTTCACTGGGGCGGCATCGACGGATGGAAAGAGGAACGCCAGGGCAACACGGAGGCCCTAATACAGGCAGGGTTTGGCTCTTTCTGCATCGACGGACCCGGCACAGGTGAATGTCCAATACTGGCCTCGCCCACCGCAGAGAGGGTTTTCTCAGCCGCAATCGATTATCTGGTGCAGCATCCCAAAGTCGACCCGGAAAGGATCGCCGTGGTCGGCTCTAGCTTCGGTGGCTACTGGGCCACCAAGGTAGCCCATGTGGAGGCAGCTCGCCTGAGAGGGGCGGTGAACTGGGGTGGGGGTGTCCACTTCTTTTTGCAGCCTTCGTGGCTGCGTGAGTCCCAATTCGCTTCTTCCTATCTTTTTAATTTGAGTGAAACCCGGGCGAGGATCCTCGGATTAAAAACTGTTGACGAGCTCATCGCGGCAGCAGCCTCGATGTCCCTGTTAGATCAAGGATGGCTGAACCGTCCTTCGGCGCCCATGTTGCTGGTCAACGGAAGGAAGGATGAGCAGGTGCCCATTAACGACCTCTATCTCCTGCTCGAACACGGCGCACCAAAGGAAGCGCGGATTTTTCCTGACGCCGGCCACATGGGGAAATCCCCGGATGCCCTGCATGTTGTCATTGCCTGGTTGAAGAAGAGGCTTGGGGGAAGCGGAGGACAGGATTTGCCTTAGCGGCGTGACCGGGGTGTTGTCGGACGGAGTTGAAAAAATATTTCAAAAATGGCCTGAGTCTGGTATCATTCTAACCATATTATGGAAAAGAAAATATCCGGCGACCGGCTGCAAAGCTTTTTTCTCAATATGACTCGCCAGAGCTTCTGGCAGTTGGGCATCAATGACGCCACTGTGGCACAATACGTGGCGGATGTGTTGACCGATTTCGCCAGCACGGATAGCCTCTATCGCATCCGCTCCCGCGCAGGAAAGAAGTCAGGGAGCGTGGTCGAAATCCTGGCCGAGAAACAACCGGAAACGAACGAGGAGAGCCGCCTCCTCAGGGAAAGGGCCCTGCGAAAATATCTGGGAGATTATACCCTCTTTATGAGCGGCATGTTCCGCTCCTACGTCGAGGGAAAAGGGTTTCTCGACTACTACCTGCAAGAGGGAAGACGTTCCTATTGGACGGTCTCAGAGCTGGACCTTTCGCTTTACCGCACCGGCTTTATCCTCTTTCAGGAACTCTCCGAAAAATTTGAATACTATTCCGGCGCCCTCGATTACATGCGCAAGGCCTATTTCGCTCCGGAGCCGGGAGAGGATCCCTTTGCTGGATTTTTGCAGCAGATCGAAGGCTGGATCAAAATCAATTTGACGGAAAATTAGCTCCCACCGGCTGGTCCCAGTTTTCGTTTCCCCGTCATGGATGTTAAGGCTCTGAGGCCGTGAAATATCTTTTCTTCACCCTCCTTTTTGTCGCTCTCTCTTCCCTTCTGTTACTTGGCTTTTTGCTTGCCTTTCTTTTCTATCCCCCGCTCTACGGGCAGGGAACGGTGGAGGTCAAGGTGGAGCGGGGTGAGCCGCTCTCCTCGGTCGTTCGTAAGCTTAAGGATCACGGCGTGATTTCCAATGAAAAATTATTTTCCCTTTGGGCTCGATTGTGGGGGTTGGACAAGAAAATTCATTGGGGGCTCTACCGTTTTGAGCGACCGCTGCCACCCCGTCGGGTATTGAATCAGATGATGCTGGGAAGAGGGGTTTTTCACCGCATAACGATCCCTGAGGGTTTGACGGCAAAGGAGATTGCGGAACTTTTGGAGAAAGGGGCCCTGGCAAGCAAGGATCGGTTTTTCGCCGAGGCTCGAAGCCTCGAGTTCCTTTCTCTTGTCGGTCTGGAAGGAAAAGGGATCGAGGGCTATCTTTTCCCGAACACCTATTATTTTACTCCCTTTGCCGCGGAAAGGGACATCCTCGTCGCCATGGTAGAGCAGTTTCGGGAAATATTTAATGCGCAGATGAAGGAGCAGAGCAAAGAGATAGGACTCAGTCTGCACGAGGTAGTCACGTTGGCCTCGTTGATTGAAAAAGAGACCGGGATAGAGGCGGAGCGTCCTCTCGTCTCGGCGGTGTTTCATAATCGGCTGCGGGCCAAGATCCCTCTGCAAAGCGATCCTACCGTGATTTATGGTCTGAAAAGCTTCTCCGGGAGCTTGACGCGTAAAGACCTTCAGAGCCGCAGTCCATACAACACCTATCGTATTCGGGGCCTCCCGCCTGGACCCATCTGCAATCCGGGCCTAGCTTCGCTGCGGGCGGCTCTCTACCCGGCCCGAGTTCCCTATCTCTACTTTGTCTCCAAAAATGATGGCTCCCATCTCTTTTCCATGCGTCTCGGCGAGCATAACCAGGCGGTGAAGATTTATCAGAGCGGCAAGCAGCGCCACCCCAGACCATGAGATCAGGGAGAGCGTTTCTAGCCGGATGGCGGACGTGTTATATAGAAAGGACATGGGGCAATATTCAGCGGGAGAACAGGCCGGTTTGCCGGAGACGCTTGTTGTCCGCCTCGCCAGCCATCTGAAGCGGCATGCTTTGTGGGACGTTCTGCTGTTGTTGTTTCCGCCTCTTCTGGTTTTTTCCTCTATGGTGATTTTTCTCTATCATTCCGATTGGGTTGGACGGGAAACTCTCATCGCTGGCGGCGCCCTTTTCGTCGGACTAGCTTTGCTCACGGGCTTTTTGCGCTTTCGCGTCGTTGCCCCTTCGCGCCGCGCCGCCGCCCATTTGATTGATGAGCGAGTGGGGGGCAAAGATCGTTTTATCACCCTGGCCACGATTCAGGCGTCGGTTTGCCCGCCTTTTTTACTTGCCCGTTTGCGCCGTGAGGCGTCTGGTCTCATGCGACACCTGGATCCGGCCGGGGATTTCCCCTACCGCATAAAGCGTTCCTTTATTCAATCATTGATCGGCTCCCTTTCCGTTGTCTTGCTGTTTCTTCTTTTCCAACAGATCGGTTCTTTCTTTGCGCCCGCGCCCGCGCGCGATAACGAGCTGGCGCCCTTGGCGCAAAAACTTTCTCCGCTACCGCGCTTCTCGAAACTGGCTCGAAGCCTTGAGATGCTGACGGCTCGCATGCGGGATCAGGGACTTTCCGCTGCGGAAAAACGTTCCTTGATTCGAGAGGCACTGAAACGGGTGGAGAGTCAGCTCGCGGCTGAGCGACAGCTAGGGGGCGCAGCGAACGACCTGTTGAATCAGGCAGCAGGTGCTCTTCGAGGAATGGAACAGGGACTGGAGAAAGGTCAAGGGCAAGGCGCCGGCGGACTCAAGAACGACCAGACGGGCGAGGGAAAAGGCAGCGGGAAAGATTCCGGGCAAAAAGGTAACGAGAAGGAACAAGGTGAACTGAGCGCCCTGGAAATCAAAGAGCAAAAAGGAGGGCAGCCGGAACGTGGAGAACGGCAGGAAATGGGTAAAAAACAGGCGGAGAAAAATCACGGTGGCGGCGAAAAAGATGAAAGCGGGAAAGAAAAAAGCGACGAGGTAAAAGGAATGGGGAAGGAGAAGGCGGGGGGCAAAGGCAGTAAGCGTATGGAAGAGGAGATCCCGAGAGAGAAGACGGCCGAACGCTTTCTTCGGCCGGGAGAACAAGGGGAAAAAGGAATCAAGGGCGCGCGGTTCGTTACCGTCGAGTTGCCCGAAGAAGAGGCGGGGGGCTCGACAGGCGAAGGCGGTTTAGGGAAAAGGAGAGGATTTCGTCCCAAGGTTTCTACCAGCAACGCGCCCTTACGGCCGCCCGATTCTCCGGACGCCGCCCCCGAAAAGCAGCCCTTGCCCCTGGAGTACCGTGGCCTGATTCGATAGGTAGAAAAAAGTGGAACCAGAAAAGTATCGTGAGCAATTTTCCTCGCTTGAGGCGGAGGTCCGAAAGGTCATTGTCGACCATGCGGATGTCATCCGTAAGATCCTCATCGCCTTTTTTTCCGGCGGGCACGTGCTGCTTGAGGGGGTGCCCGGTCTGGGTAAGACTCTGCTCATCAAGTCATTAAGCCGCGCCCTCGGCCTCTCTTTCAAGCGGGTCCAGTTCACGCCCGATCTTATGCCCTCGGACATCACCGGCACTCAGGTGCTTACCGAGAACGATGGGCGCAGGGAGTTCCAGTTCAAGCAGGGGCCGATTTTTGCTCAGGTCGTGCTCGCGGATGAGATCAACCGCGCTACGCCTAAAACCCAATCGGCCGTTCTGGAGGCGATGGAAGAAAGGCAGGTGACAGTCTTCGGTGAGACCTATCCGTTGGAACCCCCCTTCATGGTGCTGGCGACGCAGAACCCCATAGAACTGGAGGGAACTTATCCCCTCCCGGAAGCCCAGCTCGACCGCTTCTTCTTCAAGCTCTTGGTTTCTTCCCCTGCGCCGGAAGAGTTAATGGAAATTCTCCATCGTACGACAGGTGAGGCGCTTCAGGGAGCGAGTCAGGTTCTGCCAAATAACGGCGCGGAGATTATCGTCGAAATGCAGCGTCTGCTGCGCCAGGTGCTCATGGCGCCGCCGCTTGAAGATTATGTAGTCCGGCTCGTTCATGCCACTCATCCGACGGCGCAGAAAGGCGACGGTGCGGTCCCTGAAGTCGGTGCGTACCTCCGCTTCGGCTCGAGCCCGCGCGGCGCCCAGGCGATCATCTTGGGAGCCAAGGGCAATGCCCTGGCCGAGGGCAGGGTGCATGTGAGTTATGAAGATATCGAGGCGGTGATCTATCCGGCGCTACGCCACCGTCTGATTCTCAATTTCCAGGCCGAGGCGGAAAACGTCGGCGCAGACCAGATTCTGGCAGCGGTGATAAAGAAAATTCCGCGGGACTAGGGCGAATGATGACCGCAGCTTTTATCAAGGGCTTCCTTATCTCGGCTGTTACAATGAGCCTGGCCTGCACATGGCCTTCAGCGGCGCTGTCCGAGTCTAAGAATGTGGAAGTTGAAGTGGTGGCGGGGGGATTGGAAACGCCGTGGGCTATCGCCTTTGCTTCGGATGGTAGAATCTTTGTCACTGAGCGTCCCGGCCGCATTCGCATCATCAAAAACGGAAAGCTGCAAACAGAACCTTGGATGGAAATCGATGCTTATGAAACGGGAGAAGCAGGTCTCATGGGGCTCGCCTTGGATCCGGAGTTTTCACGCAACCGTTTTGTCTACGCCGCCTACGCCTACCGCGACTCGAACGGGCGGCTGAAGAATCGCCTGGTGCGGCTGCGCGAAGATTCCGCCACGGGCAAGGGTATGATGGATAAAGTGTTGCTCGACGGCGTTGCCGGAAACAACAACCACAACGGCGGGCGGGTGAAGTTCGGGCCTGATGGAAAGCTCT
>MGRY01000079.1 GCA_001799045.1 Deltaproteobacteria bacterium RIFCSPLOWO2_02_56_12
GTCCGTATAACCCTTGATCATCTCCTTACACGCCAAAAGAATCGCCGCATGTTGCTCCTCCTGCACCCCCATCTCCCACCAAAAATCCCTTAGCTCAGGATGATGCAAAAAAAGATGTGAAAAACGAAAATAGACCTTCCCTACCAAGCGCTCTATCTCCGCAAAACCTTCCAAGGGATCAAAGTAGATATCAGATACCATCAGTGGACCATTACACCTCTTTTAACTGCTACCGCAAAAATTCGGGAATCTCGGAGTGCTCTTCTGAACTAAGGACTTACTCATCCGGACTTCCATTTGGCTCCTTCTTGGTGTATAGATTTTCTGAGCAAAGCGCGTGCCACTTCAAAGGCAACAACCTGAGGCAGGCTAGACGGGAAAATCCGAAAACTGGGAATATTGGACTCCCTTCTTCTTATTTTTAGGAAGCATTCTTCATTAAATTACCCTTTGTTATTGGTTTGTTGTGAATAATTAACGAACGTTCGCTTGGCACACATCTTGCTCGCTTTACCTGATCAAGATTCAGGAGGACTACCAAGGATTAGGAGAAAGAACGATGAGCATGGATGAAATGGTTACGCGCTATCGAGAGATCTTGGAAGAGTCCCCCCTCGAGCAAGCAGCGAAGTGGAAGGCAAACCACCCAGGATCAAAGGTAATAGGGTGCTATCCAGTCTACACCCCTGTTGAGATCATTCATGCGGCTGGCATGCTACCGGTTGGGATCATTGGCGGAGGCAACCGGCTCGAGATCGCCCACGCCGACTCCCGCTTCCAGTCCTTCGTTTGTTCCATCGTCAAGAGCACGTTAGAGCTTGGTTTAACCGGGAAACTTCAATTTCTCGACGGGATTGTTTTCCACTCGATTTGCGACCCGGCCAGGAATCTCGGGAGCGTTTTCAAGCGGAACTTTCCTCAGTTGCTGGTGGAGTATATCCATTTCCCTCAGAATATGGCTTCGCCCCACACGGTAAACTACCTGGCGGCAGAGTATCAAAAACTCAAGACCAGTTACGAGCAACTAGCCGGGAGACCCATTACGGACGAAAATCTGCGTAAGAGTATCCATCTATACAACGAACAGAGAAAGCTGATGCGCGAACTCTATCGCATCCGCCGCGAGACACCACAAAACCTTTCGACACTTGAGACCTATATCCTCACTCGGATAGGGACCTTTATCCCGCCGGAGGAGCACATTGCTGGTTTGAAACAAGCCCTTGCGGCCGCGGGTCAAAGGGATGAAAGACCAAAGGACCGAATCAAGGTCGTTTTAGAAGGCTCTTTCTGCGAGCAGCCGCCGCTGGAGTTGATAGAAGGCCTCGAGGCTGCGGGCTGCTACATTCTGGACGATGACTTCCTTTTGGGGTGGCGCTTCTTTGAGCAAGATATTCCCTCCGAGGGAGACCCGATTCGAAACCTGGCTTCTGCCTACATCAACCAAAGCGTCTATTCGGGCGTAAAGCACGATACCAGGGAGCGCAAGTCCAAACATCTGATTGATAAGGTCAAAGAGACCGGCGCGAGCGCGGTCGTCATTCTCGCGGCCAAGTTCTGCGAGCCTGCTCTCTTTGATTATGCTCTTTACCGTAGAGCTTTAGAGAAAGAGGGGATACCCCACCTGTATCTCGAATTTGAGGAAAAAATGTGGATATTCGACAAGGCAAAAACCGAGGTCGAGACATTTGTCGAATCGATGTTATTTGATTAGGAGAATTTCCATGGCAAAAACAGCCGAAAGCGTAAAGACAAGCTACCAAGGCCAGATCCATCTCCTGCAAAAAGAGATGATGGGAAACTATTTCAACCAGCTCACCCGTTGCGCCGAGCAGGGCGAGGGCAAAGCCGCCTACATGCTGATTAGCGGCAACCCCGTGGAATTGATGCTGGCCTTTGACCTCATCCCGGTCTATCCGGAGATCAATGCCCTCCAACTCGCGGTCAAGAAGGTGGCCCTCCCTTTTATCCTGAAAGCCGAGGAGATCGGCTACTCGATGGACAATTGTGCCTATGTCAAAGCCGATGTCGGCATGTTCCTGGGAGATCGGAAGACCCCTTTTGCAACGATTCCCCTCCCCTCTCTGATTCTGTGCAATTACGTAGGATGCAATGTTTACCTACAGTGGTTCGAGCATCTGGCAGAATATTCCGACGGCACCCTTTACAACCTGGACATCCCCTTCATGCGTGACCCATCGGGGAAACCCAGCCCGGAGGATGTGACCTACGTGGTCAGGCAGCTCGAGGAGATTATCGAGCTGTGCGAGAAAATCACGGGAAAGAAGCTCGACTACGCCAAACTGCAAAGGATCGTGGCCCTTTCAGGCGAGACCGGAGAGCTTTGGTCTAAAATCAAGTCCCTTACCAAACACGTCCCCTCCCCCTTCGATGCCTATTTTGACTCCGTAACCATGATGGCGCCCCTCTACTGCCTGCGCGGGACCGAAGATGGACTCCGGTTTTTCGAAGCAGCCTATAAGGAAATGGAGGAGAAGGCGCGTTTGGGAATGGGGCCACTCCCTGAAGAACGCTTCCGCTTCGTCATCGAAGGACCACCCCCATGGCCATATCTACGCGCTTTCCGCGACCTCTTCGCCAAATGGGGCGCGGTAGCCGTGGCCTCGACCTACTCCACCGTGGGCGGGCTTTGGGAATTCGGTTTCAAGCACGACTCCAACCGGCCGCTGGAATCGATCGCCTCGCACATGCTGGAATGGAACCTCACCAACCGCAACTTCCTCCAACGCTACGACCAAATCCGCCGTTATGTGGAGGAGTGGTCTGCGGATGCCCTGGTGATTCATTCGGTGAAGAGCTGCCGGCTCTTCTCCGCGGGGCAGGGCGACATGAGGGAATATTTCACCAAGGAGCTAGGTATTCCCACCCTGCTCGTCGAA
Source organism: Deltaproteobacteria bacterium RIFCSPLOWO2_02_56_12 (assembly GCA_001799045.1). Lineage (GTDB taxonomy): Bacteria > Desulfobacterota > Binatia > UBA9968 > UBA9968 > UBA9968. Next base: position 2,901 of record MGRY01000079.1, read on the forward strand.
TCCGACATCGAGGACCCCAGATATTTTTCCGAGGCACAAATGAAGAATCGAATCGACGCGTTTTTTGAATCCCTGGAACATAAGAAAATTGTGCGTGAGGCTTCAGCCGTAGGAGGAAAAACATGATCTGTGCTGCTGGTATCGATATCGGCTCGACTCAAACCAAAGGCATCATCATCAATGAAAAGATGGAGATTGTTGCACGCTCGTTGACTGATACGGGCGCCTATGTCTCACGGGCGGGCGAGCGGTGTATGGCCGAGGCCCTGCTCAAAGCCGGGCTAAAGCAAGAGGATGTGGCCTACGTGGTAGGCACCGGGTACGGAAGGTATAAAGTGACCTGCGGCGACACTCAGATCACCGAGATCAGTTGTCACGCCAAGGGGGCGAGCTACCTCTTCCCGGGCACGCGTACAGTGATCGATATGGGAGGGCAGGATGCCAAAGGGATTAAAATCGGGGAGGGGGGAGATGTCAAGGACTTTGTTATGAACGACAAATGCGCTGCCGGGACAGGTCGATTCCTCGCCAATGCAACCGAGGCCTTGGGCCTCTCGCTCGACGACATAGGAGAAATATCCCTGCGGGCGAAGAACCCGGTGCGCCTCACTACTGTGTGCACGGTTTTCGTCGAGTCCGACATCATGTCCTACCTTGCCCAGGGTAAGAAGGTGGAAGACATCCTCGGCGGAGTGCACAGCGCGATTGCCGCGCGGACCATCTCCTTGGTGCGGCGGGTTGGGATCGAGCCGGAGGCGACCTTCACCGGAGGAGTTTCGCGAAACATTGGCATGGTGCGGGCCTTGGAAGAGAAACTCGGCATGAAACTCAACGTGAGCCCGGACTCTCACTTCGTTGGCGCTCTGGGGGCAAGCATATTCGCCCTGGAGCGCGCCACAACGCAGGCAGGACATCGCGACGAAGAACAAGCAAGGGCAGCTACGTGACCCACAGTCGCGGAGGTAGCTCTTGAGGGAGGTATTATGGAGTTTGTTGCAGGTATTGATATCGGCGCCAAAACAGTTAAGGTCATCATCATGGATGGAAAAAGGGAAGTGCGGGGAAAGAGCACTGTGAAAACACGACCCGATTTTACCCCGGTAGCTAAAGAGGCGCTCGACCTGGCATTGCAGCAGGCAGGATTGAAAGAGAAAGATTTGAGCTACATTGCCACGACCGGGTTCGGCCGGTACAATGTCCCCTTTCGTGATGTTCAGATCACCGAAATCACCTGCGTCGCGAGAGGAGCGGCTTTTCTATTCCCCAAGACTCACTGTGTCCTGGATATTGGCGCCCAGAGTACGCGGGCGATCCGCATCCACGACGGCGGAAAGGTGCGGGAATTCCGCACCAACGACAAGTGCGCCGCGGGAGCCGGAGGCTTCATCGAGCGGGCGGCCAAATATCTGGAGGTGAAGGTCGAAAATGTGGGAGACCTCTCTATCAAATCCGACAAACCCGAGACCATCAGCAGCGTGTGCGCGGTGCTGGCTGAATCGGAGATCATCAATCATGTCTCCGCCGGGGCAACGGTCGAAAACATCATGCGCGGGGTACACAACTCCTTGGCCTCCAGAGCCCTGGCCCTGATCAAGAGGGCCGGTTTGGAAGATGAGGTGACGTTTGTCGGGGGCGTGGCGCGGCAAAAAGGGATGGTCAAAGCCCTCGAGGAGACATTGAAGAGAAAAGTCAACGTGGACGCGGAGCCCGAGATGGCCGGGGCGTTAGGCGCAGCGCTTCTCGCCTTGCGCCGCCTGGAAAAAATTCGCGAGGAAGGGCACAAACCGGCAAGCAGGCCGGAAAGCAGAGAGGAGATCAAGGTGGCGTGATGAAACTAAAAGGCAAAACAGCATTGGTCGCAGGTGGTGGCAGAGGTATCGGCCGCTGTATCGCCCTCGCCTTAGCACGCGAGGGAGCCGATATCGCCGTGGGAGATCTCGTGGGCGAGAACGCCGATTCTGTCAGGGACGAAATCAAAGCCCTGCGCGTCAACGCCCTCGCCTGCAAGGTGGATCTCACAAAGCGGGTAGAAGTAGAACAGATGGTCGAAAAGGTCCTGAGCCAATTCGGCCAGCTCGATATTCTGGTGAACAGCGCAGGTTGGGACAAGCTGGAGCCCTTCCTGGAGAGCAGTGAGGAAACCTGGGAGCGAATCCTGGCGGTTAATTTCAAGTCGGTCCTCTACACTGCCAAAGCCGTCCTGCCCCATATGATCTCGCGGGGGTCGGGCAAAATCGTCAACATCAGCTCCGACGCCGGACGGGTAGGTTCCTCCTGGGAGGCGGTCTACTCCGGAGCCAAGGGCGCCGTGATCGCCTTCTCGAAGACCCTGGCCCGCGAAGTGGCAAGGTATAAGATCAACGTCAACGTGGTCTGTCCCGGTTTAACTGACACGCCGCTCCTAGCAGCGGTTCGGAGCCAATCGCCTCAGACCGAGAAGCTTATTGACGCTGTGACCAAAGCGACCCCGTTTCGCCGCGTGGCGAAGCCCGAAGAAATCGCCGAGGCCGTGCTCTTTTTCGCCTCCCCCAGCGCGGATTTTGTGACCGGGCAGACCCTCAGTGTAAGCGGCGGGCTAACCATGGTATAGAATCTCGTCCGACAGCGGTCTCAGAGAGGAAGCCAAGAGAAAGCTTTTGCAGGAAAATGGAGCCCAGCTCTTTAGAATCTGATCTGCACATTTTTTGCTAATTCTAGGGCAGGAGATGAAACCACATGTTGGAAAAACAGCGCGCGCTCGTATCGCCTAACAGGCACAAAGAGTTCGTCGTCGCAGGGCAGTTCGTAGAAATGCAGGACCGCCAGGACGGCCCCGCGCCTGAGGAGAAAAAACAAAGCGAGGGTAAACAGGGAAAATTTTTGCATTTGCCGGAGGTTTTCACAATCGAGGAGGCGGCTCAAAACCCCATTGATGGCATCGACAGCGCAAAGATCCTGAACGCAATGGCGGATATCGGTTCCGAGGCGCGCCTTTTTATCTATCGTCCTGAGGGCAAGGTGGTGCGCTACGAGGTCTTTGAGGACCCCCGCGTCTGCTTGGATATCCATCGCGGCGCGGTGATCGAGAATTTAAAGGAAAAACCGAAGGACGTGAGCGGATGGCGCACGCACGAATTCTTCATCGATGTCAAAGGATGCCTCGGCGATGAATGCGGAAGATGCGCCATCGTTTGCCCGGAAAACGCCATCCACCTGATGGGCAAAGGAAAGGGGAGCTTTCACGAAATCGATCCGCTGGCCTGTAAAGGCTGCTTTATCTGCTGGGTAGAATGCGTACGAACCGCCGCCGATTGCATCCTGGTTGACGGCAAGACTTTCGACCCGGGCATGCGGGCAAAAC
>MGRY01000080.1:0-6233 GCA_001799045.1 Deltaproteobacteria bacterium RIFCSPLOWO2_02_56_12
ATCCTCCTCCACCGCCGATTTTAAATTCCTGAGTTCGTCATCCCGTAGCTTTAAAAAATCTTCCTTCTCTCGCAACTGGTCTTCGAGCCCACGGATTTGAGCCGTTTGCCTTGTCTCAAGTTCTTTGAAAATCGATCCGCTACTGCTAAAGGCCTCTTCTTTCCTCTGGAGCTGAGCCTCCAGCGGGAGAAACCTATCCTCTACCTTTTGTCTGAGGCAATTGAATTCTCGTACTTCGTTGACGGTCCTGGCCTCGGCTTCCAGAACAGCCGATTCCATCTTCTCCATACGCTTTAGGAGAATCCCTCGAAGCCGGCTTATCTCAAAGCCCGGCAAACCCGGGAGGGGGCCGCTTTCTCTGAAATAGAAGCAAGTATATAACGACAGCCCGGCGAGGGCCAAGCCAAAAAGAACGTATGCGATTAGCGCCAGGAAATTCCCGCTGGCAACGGAATAGAGATAATCCCGAAAAACATAATAATTCCAGTAGAGTACAAGGAGATAGGTCGCAACGAGGCCAACTCTGATCCTATAAGTCAGGATAAAGAAGCTGATCAGGCCGACAAAGAAAACCAGCTGCCATGCCGGGATGCCAAGTTCAGATAATAATAACCTCTGGAGATTCTCCACCTGGTTCGCACCCTCCCTAAACCTTTGGCTAGTTTTGAAATGCAATTACCACGCCATCTGTTTTGCTTTGATTTCCTGGAAAATATGGCCCGTGAAGTATCACTCCTTGGCAATTTCACGGAAAAATGTCGCAATACGGCACAACCGCTGAGCCGGGATTCTTTAGGCTGGGATGGGGCGAATGCGCTTGAACGATGGAAGAGCGGCCTAAAAGGGAGAGCCGCCTTTGGGCTCGGCCAGAGCGGTATAACCCGCGCCGTTAATCTGGATAATCCGCCACCCCTCGCTATCATCATAGCTGATATGGGTGAGCCCGCAGGGTTCGACACGGAAGGAGCGGTAGTCGTTTAACGGGGTCCCCGTGATGCGGCAAAGAATAGCCAGGATAGGAAAATTATGACTCACCACGACGACCGTCTCGTGGGGCAGGTGAAACTTGAGGATCTGTTCCATCCCGTTCCAAGCTCTTTTCTCCACATCGATTAACCGTTCACCGCCGGGAATCATCAGTTGTGCCGGCTCGCTCCGCCACAGCCTAAGAAAATCAGGATAAGAGTCGCGAATGTCGGAGAAGGTCAGCCCCTCGAACGCGCCATGATTCAGTTCGCGAAAGTCGCTATCAACCGTCACGGCCAAACCGTGTGATCGCCTAAGGATCTCAGCGGTCTGGAGCGCACGTTTCAGAGCGCTGGAATAAATCCCGTTGATCTTTTCCGTGCTAAGGTATTCGGCGATCTGCCTCGCTTGCCGCCTTCCCCGGTCGTTGAGATCCACGTCGGTGATACCCTGGCAGCGTCGCTGAAGATTCCAATCGGTTTCCCCGTGCCTGAGAAGAAATATCCGCATCAGCTTGCTCTCACACTCAAACGCTTTCCTGCATGAGGTCTATGCTGCGCTGAGAATCAACTCCCTTCGAGGGAACGGGCATTGACCACGATCCGCGCTTTAGCCTTGAGACCGTCAACAAATTTTTGCCGGGCCTTTTGCTTTTTCTCCGCCAGCGCTTGCGCCAGAAGCTGGCTTTTCTCTTTTTCAAAACGTTCCATATCCGCCTCCTGGCTCGCTTGAAAGGCAAAAAGGAAAAGAGCCGCCTTTTGGCTATAGATCCGATCGGGGACGGGTTGATGTGGAGAAATAGCTATCCCTCCGGGTTTGACCTCCTGCAATACGCCGATCTTCGGAATCTCAGGGGCATTACGGAGAAACCAGCCGGTCTCATCCACCGCGAGACCATGCTCGTTCGCGAGTTTCTTAATATCTTTTTCCTTTTTCAGTTGTCCAAGCAGCGCATTGGCCCTTTGGGACGCGAGCTCAAATGCCTTGGTCTCCTTGAGCTTCTTCTCGACATCCGGGCGCACCTTTTCCAGCGCCGGAACGGAGGCCTCTCTTCTCTGCTTGACCCTCAAGAGATAATAAGCATTGGGCCCCTCGATGGCAGGGCTGATTTCCTTGAAAGCGAGCGAGAAGGCAATCTTGTTGAACTCTTCCACCTTACCCACTTCCGGCAGCGCTTCAAAACTGGAGAAAAAGGGGCTAACCTTCAGTGGAATCCCTCCCTCTTTAGCGAGCTGCGCGAAATCTTTTCCGGATATCGCCTGCTCGCGGTCCGCGTCCGCCGCCCTGGCAGCCTCGCTTTTACCCCGCTCTGCTTTGATGGCGCGAACGATCTCTTCCTTTGCCTCCTTGAGCCCTTTGGTTTTTTCCTCTCTCGCCTCCTCCGCTTTAAGGATGTGATATCCTAAAGTGGTTTCCACCACCCCGCTGGTCGCTCCTTTTTTTAAGGCAAAGGCAACCTTTTCCAGGGAAGGCAACAGCTGGCCTTGGGTGAACCACCCCACATCCCCGCCTTGGGCTGCGCTCGGGTCTTCAGAGTACCTCTTCGCCAATTCGGCAAAATCCTTTCCTGACCGAGATTCCTGAAGCGCCGCTTCGGCCCTTAAACGGATCGTCTCCTTTTGTTTGGGCTCCGCTCCGGCAGCGACACGGAAGAGGATATGGCGCAAGCGCACCCCCTTAGGCTGGCGAAATCTTGTCTCTCGCTGGACATTGTAAAATTCCTCGATTTCTTTCTCGCTCACCTGGACCCGGGAGGAAAAATGGTCAAAGGGATACGCGAGGTACTCCACCTGAACCCTCAAGGGTTCCCTGAGCGCTTCCCGATTCCGCTCGTAAAAGTTCTTGATCTCATCCGCAGTGATCTGGACTTGAGACATAAAATCACCTGCAGACAAGCGCATGAAATAAAAATTAACCCTTGCCTGCTCCAGGCTGTACCGGTCCCTTAGCTCACCTTCCGTGATATTTACGGCATCCTGTAGGATGTCGTAAAGTTTTTGGATAGTGAGCTGTTCCCTCCGCTCACCTTCAAATTCCGCAGGGGTAAGCCGGTTGGAGCGCAGGGCCTGCAGATAACGATTTTGACTGAAGCGCCCGTTGACCTGGAAGTCCGGGACACGGGCAAGCGCATCCATGAGCTCTTGGTCGGCAACTTCCATTCCGAGCTTTCGCGCCTCCTGGAGAAGCAGGCGCTTTTGGATCAGCTCTTCTACGATAACGCCCCTGAGGTTCAGACCTTTGAGGGTCTCTTGAGTCAGGGCCCCCTTAAAGAGACCGCGATAGAACTCAACCAGCTTCTGATAGCGGAGTTCAAATTCCCTTTGACTGATGATCTCCCCGTTGACCTCGGCGATATTCTCCGAACGGGGTTCCTTGATATTACTCCCTACGCCCCACAGGACGAAAACCAGCACAATGATGACGAGAAAGAACATGACGACCCAGGATCTTCTTCGCTTACGCAGAAAATCGAGCATTGGCGATATGACCTCTCAGCTATTTTTATTTCGACGAACTCTCTTATGATAAGTAATGCTTTCAACCATTGCAACCATCCCGCTCCACGCCAGGATGATATCAGGGCCCGGAGATTACCTTGCTTGGCAGCAGCAAATCTGTTATTTCTTGAGTGGCCGAAGTCCGATTCTCTTAGAATAAGGAAGGAGCTTTAGATGCTGGATTCCCTGTTCGGCATTTTTTCCAATGACCTGGCAATTGATCTTGGCACCGCCAATACCTTGATCTATGTAAAGAACGAGGGGATCGTCTGTAACGAACCCTCAGTGGTTGCCGTGCAGCAAAGGAATGACCGTGGCGGGAAAAAAGTCTTAGCGGTAGGCGCCGAGGCGAAGAAGATGCTAGGGAGGACCCCCGGCAGCATCGTTGCCATTCGACCTCTGAAAGACGGGGTGATCGCGGACTTCGAAATTACCGAGGCCATGCTGCGTTATTTCATCCAGAAAGTGCACAATCGACGCACACTGGTGCGACCGCGGATCATCATCGGGGTTCCCTTCGGGATTACGGAGGTGGAAAAACGCGCGGTGCGGGAATCGGCGGAGTCGGCTGGGGCCCGAGAGGTCTACCTGATCGAGGAACCGATGGCGGCAGCGATCGGCGCCGGGCTTCCGATCACAGAACCAACCGGGAATATGATTGTCGACATCGGGGGCGGAACGACTGAGGTGGCAGTTATCTCCCTCTCCGGCATTGTCTTCTCGCGTTCGGTCCGTGTGGGCGGGGATAAGATGGATGAGGCCATTGCCCAGTTCATCAAGAGAAAATACAACCTTTTGGTGGGGGAGAGGACGGCGGAGCTGATCAAGATCACGATCGGCTCGGCCTATCCGGGGGATGAGATCCAGACCATGGAGATCAAGGGGAGAGATCTTGTCGCCGGCGTCCCGAAGACTGTGGTTATTACCGACGAGGAGATTCGGGATTCTCTGCTCGAGCCGATCAATCAGATCGTCGAGGCGGTGCGGATCTCACTGGAACGAACCCCGCCTGAATTGGCTTCTGACATTGTCGACCGCGGGATCGTCCTTGCCGGGGGCGGCGCCTTACTCAGAAACCTCGACCTGTTACTCAAAGAGGAGACTGGATTGCCGGTCATGCTGGCGGACGATCCCTTAACTGCCGTGGTTATGGGTGCGGGAAAGGCTTTGGACGAAATCTCCCTGCTCAGGGAGGTAGCCGTTCACTAGGCGCTGCAGGTATGCCCTTGGACCCCGCCCTCGATAGGGTTTGAGCTTCCATGCTCGCTTTTGTTCGTAGAAATCAGGTTCTGCTGGCCTCTTTTCTCTGCGTTTTGTTTTCTCTCCTTATCCTTTCTGCGGCTGCGCGGGGCCGTTTGCAGAGGGACCCCATCGGGCCTCTCTTGCTGGAGTTGATGCGGCCGTTACAGATAGGAGCCCAGGCAACTGTGGCAAAGCTGAAGGAGATCCAGCATAGATATGGTACCTTCAGGGGGCTCGCGTCTGAGAACGATAGGCTCAAGGGGCGCATTACGGAATTAGAAGCGGAAAGGAATCGGCTGCTGGAAGTTGAAGCTACCAACCGCCGGTTTCGCGAGTTGTTGGAGTTGCGCTCCCAGTTGCCTTCGGGCTCTTTGACGGCAACGGTAATAAGCAACAGTGCTAGCACTTGGTTCCGTAGTTTCGTTTTAGACAAGGGAAGTGCAGACGGCGTGCTCCAGGGCATGGCCGTGGTCTCCCCTGTGGGCGTAGCCGGTCAGGTGGTAGCCGTCACGTCGAGAAGCGCCAAGGTCCTGCTGGTGACCGACCCGCACAGCGGAGTGGATGTCATTGTCCAGAGAAGTCGCGCACGGGGAATCGTCTCCGGCTCGCTGGAGGGCGCGCCGATCATGAAATACGTCAAGCGCAGCGAAGACATTCAGGAAGGCGACCGGTTGATCACCTCAGGGTTGGATGGCACCTTTCCCAAAGGGTTGCTGGTGGGGACCGTGGCCAAGGTGCGCAAGAAGAGCTTCGGGCTCTTCCAATACGTGGAGGTGTCCTTGGCTGTCGACCCATCGCGGATCGAGGAGGTTCTGGTGGTTTCTGCGGAGACCCCCAGCCAATAAAACAGGCCGGCTTGCGTAGGAGCCTTGTTCGCATCTCGGATGAAATCGTCTTTGCTTTTTCTATTAGCTGGTTTTCTCGTGGTCCTGCTGCAGACCACTTTCCTGCATCTCCTTCCTTTAGGGCCGATCGTTCCAGATCTGATCCTCGTCCTCTGTGTCTACTGGGGATTGAACCACCCGACGGTAGGAGCCGTCTTAGGCTCCTTTCTCCTAGGCTACTCCGTGGACGTCTTCTCCAGTCCCGTTCTGGGTCTCAACGCCTTCGCTATGTCCTTGGTCTTCCTGGCCGTTTATTTGAGCTCTCGCTGCATCTGGATTCATAATCCTCTTTTGAGCGCCGCGGTGGTTTTTTGCGCTTCGTGGGTCAAAGGGATAGCCCTGATTTTGGTCGGAACGCTCTTCCTCGCCGTCGATGGTCTTTGGATGGGAGTATTGAAATATATCTTTTTAGAGGCCCTGGTTGCAGCAATGTTGGCCCCCGCCGTCTTCTCCCTGCTCCGCCACGGCCAGAGATATTTGGAAGAAGCTCGGATGCCTTTTTAGGTTAGATATGCTGCCGATTACTTTTCGAAAAGAGGTCGCCTCCGAGTTTCGCCGGCGCACGAATCTCCTGATGACGGTGGTTTCGATTGCCTTCCTTCTTTTGATCGGCCGCCTCTTTTTTCTTCAAATTATTCAGGGA
>MGRY01000080.1:6243-7290 GCA_001799045.1 Deltaproteobacteria bacterium RIFCSPLOWO2_02_56_12
AATTATTCAGGGAGAGCGCTTTACCTATCTCGCTGAAAATAACCGCATCCGCCTCAAAAAGATCCCCGGGACCAGAGGGATGGTGTTTGATCGTAAGGGGCAGCTCTTGATCGATAGCCGTCCCTCCTTCGATCTTCTCTTTGTTCCCGAAGACGCGCAAGAGCCGGAAACTACCCTGCGCCGTTTGGCCGGCTTCCTGGGAAGGGACGAAGGGGAGTTGCTCGGTCTGCTCGAAGAAAATAAGGGACGACCGCCCTTCGAGGAAATGGTGCTGGGGAGAGACATTGACTGGCGCACTCTCGTGGCAGTGGAAACGCATCAGCTCGATTTGCCCGGCGTCACGCTGCGGATCCGACCCAGGCGCAGTTATCTGCTAAACAGTATGGCTGCCCATCTGCTCGGCTACATGGGCGAGATCGGCCCCAAACAGCTCAAGGCTCAGAAAGAAAAGGGGTACGGGATGGGGGACGAGATCGGCCAATTTGGTCTGGAGAGGAGATGGGAGGAGCTCCTTCGCGGTCGAACAGGAGGACAGCAGGTGGAGGTCGATGCCCTCGGGAGGCGCGTGCGAGTGCTGCACGAGGTCGAAGATGTTCCAGGCCATAGTGTTTTTCTTACTCTGGACCGTGACCTTCAAGAAACCGCCTATGAGGCCCTGCAGGGAAAGCAGGGGGCGATTGTTGTCTTGGAAGTCAACAGCGGGGCGATCTTGGCCTCGGTGAGCACTCCGGCCTTCGACCCCAACGTCTTCGCCAGGGGAGTCACTGCAGAGGAATGGCGTGCTCTGGGGCAGGATCGGATGCACCCGCTCAATAACAGGGCCATTCAGGGGCAATACCCCCCAGGCTCTACCTTCAAGATCGTCCTAGCCATAGCGGCCCTGGAGGAGAAAGTTATCGATCCCGAGACCCAGCTCCAATGCCGCGGCTCGATGGCGTTCGGTAACCGCGTTTTCCGCGACTGGAAGAAGCAAGGACACGGCGCCGTTGACCTTCATAAAGGGATCGTGCAGTCCTGCGACGTCTACTTTTACCAGTTAGGTCAACG
>MGRY01000081.1:0-6162 GCA_001799045.1 Deltaproteobacteria bacterium RIFCSPLOWO2_02_56_12
ATCAGCACGGCGCAAGCGCCGTTTTCTTTGGCGAAGCGGATCTGGTCCAGCGCGTCGGTCATGCTCAGCGTCGGCGCCATGCAAGACCACCTGAGGCGGCCCTTTCCCTGCCGCCAGATGTCGGCCAGCCAGCGGTTCCAGCTTTTGCACAGCGCCACTTCCACCGCCGGGCGGTCCGTGGCTTGTTCGATGAACATGGTGTTGTGCAGCACCTGGATGTCGATGCCGCTCCGGTCCATGTGCTCCAGGCGCAGCTCCACGTTGCCCATCTCGCGCGACTCCTGCGCGTCGGCGAACTTGCGGCCCGCCTGGCGGGAGCGTCTCTCCAGCTCGGCGGCTGAAAAGGCAGGGAAGCGGAATCCTCTCACCTTCCCGTCGATAAGCCAGAACTGAAGCTTCACTCCGGCCTCTTCGCGCGCCTCGAGGGGTACGGGGCGATACTGCCTCTCGGATGGGTCCATGTAGTCCCAGGTGCGGTCGGACTCGACCACATGGGCGTCTGCGTCGATAATGGGATAGGCGGTCTTCATGGGTTTTCTCCTACGGATCGCCGAATTATTCTCCAGCAGGAGAGTATCCAAAAGGGGAGGGTCATGTCAATTGAGGTAAGTTTCAGGAGTTGAGACAACTTTCAGATCGTTCCGCCCCAGTCTCTCGCTACTTTGAGCAAATTAAATAATTAAATGTCTGATACCGGCTCCACCTTGCTTGACACCTACGCCTGCGGTTGATACGTCTGCAGTCAGCTAAGCGATTCATTCCACGATTCGACCATGGAAGGCGTCGATGACAAATTCGTCCTGTTCACCCAGCCCGGTTGAAGCAGTTGCCTGAGAACGAAAGAGTTTCTTTCGAAAAAAGGCATTAACTTCACCGCGGTTGATGTATTGAACGATCCGACGGGACAAGAGCAGCTGCTCAAACTTGGCGCGCGCACCGTACCGGTGCTGGCGCAAGGGGAACAGTACATCTTCTGCCAAAACCTGGAAGATGTCGCCGAATTCGTCGGCCTGCAAGGCAGCGGTCATACACCGCTTCCCCCCGCCACGTTGATAACGAAGTGGATCAATGTGCTACGCGCGGCGCAACGCTACATTCTTCAACTCCCCAACGAACGGCTGGTCGAGCGCGCGATTGATAGCCGCGATCGCTCGATTCGACTCTTGAGCCACCACATCTTTCGCATCGGCGAAGCTTTCCTCGAAACCGCGATCGACGACGTAGAATACTGGGTGGACAACGCCAACATCCCGCCCGAAGACGGAACCTTCACCATCGGCGAGGAAATTGCGGGCTACGGCGACACCATTATTGAGCGGCTTGAGAGCTGGTGGACCCAACTCGAGGACAAATCCTGCCAGCAAAAAGTGAAAACCTTCTATGGCACGCCGCCGATGCACCAGCTCTTCGAGCGTTCCACCTGGCACTCCGCGCAGCACACCCGGCAGTTGATTGCCGTGCTCGAGCGCTTCGGCATCGAGCCGCATGGGCGGCTTACCGCTGAAGATCTCGCCGGCCTACCTCTGCCGGAAGGTCTGTGGGAATGACAAAGATATCTCATCGCATCGCCGCGCCGCCGTCCACGGAAAGTGTCTGGCCGGTCATGAAATCGCTCAGGCCCGAGGCCAAAAAGAGGACGGCCCCGACCAGGTCCTGCGGCATCTGAACGCGCCTGAGGGCCCGGCCCTGGACCTGTAACCGGCGGAAGCGGAGGATATCCTCGGTTGGGTTTTCCTCGGAGAGGGTAGAGCCGGGAGCGATGGCGTTCACCTGGATATTGTCCTCTCCGGCCTCGCGCGCGAGCGTGCGGGTGAATCCGATCACTCCGGCCTTGGAGGTCACATAATGGATCCTTCCGGCGCTGCCCGAGAAGACGGTGCTGGAGGAGATGTTGATGATCTTCCCGGATTTCCGGGCGCGCATGGCAGGCAGGACGGCGCGGCTGCAAAAAAAGAGTCCTTTCAAGTTCACGGCCATCAGACGATCCCACTCTTTGGGATCGATAGTCTCGATGCCGCCGCGGTTCATAGGAATCGTAGCAAAGATAGCCGCGTTGTTGACCAGGATGTCGATGCGCCCGAAGCGTTCGATAGTCGCCGCTGCCATGGCCTTTGTAGATTCTTCATCCGCGACATCAACCGAGAGTCCCAGCGATTTGGCTCCCGTCTCCTTCGCTACCTGAGAAGCGACGGCTTCGGCAGCCGGGCCGTCGATGTCCGCAGTCACTACGCTGGCGCCGGCCCGGCCAAACCCCAAGCAGTACGTTTTGCCGATGCCGTGTCCGCCTCCCGTCACGATCGCAACCTTGTCTTTCAGTCCTTCAATCATACGATCCTCAGAGTTGAATCAGATGCTTTCTATCTTTCGTAAGGTCTCCGCGTAGTCCCCCAGGGCCTTTTCCAGGAGATAGTCTGGCTGGTATCCGAGCTGTTCGCGGGCGCGGGACTGGTCGTTCGGAATTCTCTCCTCCGGGTAGGGCATGGGCCTTTCGCCTTTGAGCAGGGTAATCTTCGCCTTGGGAAAGTGCTTTGTCAGGGCGGCGACAATCTGCTCGCCGGTCGCCATCTCCCCGCTGCCGATGTGGAAGATGTTGTCTTTAAACTTGTCTTTAAGACAGGCCAGGACCGTGCCCTTCGCGGCATCTTTTCCGTAGAGAAGCTCGGACGGCCCGTAGGGCCATTTGATGCTTGCGGCCTCACCTTTGATGGCTGAGCGCACCATTGCTTGAATTGCCTGCTCCCGTGTCGCCTTGAGTCCTGCGGGAGAAGGGCCATAGAGCGCGGCGAACCGGACGACGATAAACTCGAAGCCGAAGCGCTGTGCGTAGGTCCGCCCCAGGAACTCCGATCCGGCCTTGGTTGCGGCGTAAACAGAGAGCGGGCTCAGCGGGATGGTCTCGTCGATTTTTTTCGGCCCGCCCTCGCCCAAAGAACCCAGATAGACGGTGCTTGAGCTGGGAAAGACGACGCGCGGGATCTCTTCTAAACGAGCCGCCTCGAGGACATTGACCGTGCCCATGAGATTGAGCCTCACCCCGCTATAGGGTCGCCGCTGGACCTCTTCGCCCAGAAAGGCGGCAAAGTGAATGATCCGGCCGATTCCGTGATCGCGGATGGCCGTAATCAACCCCGGGAGATCCAGGATGTCACCCCGCACCACGCTGATCGATTCCAAGTCGACACCTATCGCTCCGAGAAGCCTCTCATTGACGGCGACATCGAAGAGCACTGGCCGCTCGCCTTTTTCCAGGAGCATGCGCACCGTATAGGCCCCGACCAGGCCGCTGCCGCCGGTTACGAGTGTCCCGTCTTTACTCATGATCCACACCTTCCTCTCTTTAGAATGCTCGCTTGCCGCTTAGTCGATTTTTCCCCGTCCATTTACCGCTGAAGCCGCTTTCTCTCATGATTCTAACCCTTCCTCTTTAGCACTTTCGCCATGCAATAAGCGACGACAGCGATGATCGAACTCCACGAAAGGACGAGCAAGATCCAACCCCCGATGGTCATGACTTAACTCCTTTCCCCCTTCTTGCCGGAGGCGATCTTGACCAAGAAGCCGAAGACCAGAAGGAGGGCGATCATCATGCCCCGCGCACCCCACACATATGGCGCATCCTCGGGCTTGACCCCTACCATGAAAATCTTGTTCGGAACATCCTGAACCGCCCAGGCAGCGAGGATAAAGAGGAGGAATAATGGAGTCACGTATTTGATGACGTAATAGAAAGGCCTTGGCACCGAAATCGCCGCGCCTCTGGTGATCTCGTTCCAGCCTCTCTCCATCCCAAAGACCCAGGCGAATTGGATTGTTTCAATCAGGGCGAAGAACACAAGGGCAAAACTCCCGACCCAGAAGTCCAGTTCATCGAGAAAGCCGTGCTTGAGGAAAAAAATGACAGGTTGAGTCAGGAGGAAAAGGGCCGCCAGAACCACGCACGTCGTTTTTCCCCTGCTCCAGCCAAATCCATCTTGAAAGAGGGCCATCACCGGCTGCGTGAGCGCTACCACGGAGGTGACCCCGGCAAAAAAGAGCAGCAAAAACCACAGCGCGCCGAACAGGTGACCCAGAGGGATTTTCTGGAAGATCATGGGGAGGGCCTGGAAGCCAAGATCGAAAGCCCCCCTTCTGGCGATCTCCTCGGTCTCGGCCAGGCCGAAGAAGGCGACCGCAGCGGTGATGGCGATGGTTCCTCCTAATACCACTTCTGCGAGCTCGTTCAGACCGGCGGTAGAGAGGCCGGTCAGAGCCACATCGTCTTCCTCTCGCATATAGCTGGTATAGGTGGGAATCGCGCCCGTGGCGACGCTCAAGGTGAAAAAAATCTGTCCTGCCGCGGCCAGCCATATCGTTGGGTTGGTGAGACGCTCCGGCTGGGGATTCCAGACGAAGCCAAGGCCGTTAAGGACGTTGTTCTCCGGATAGTTCGGGTCCGGGGTGCCGAAGGTAAGGACCCGCACCGCCAGCGCGACACCTATCAGGAAGAGAAGCGGCATGGCGATCTTGCCCAGTCTTTCGATGCCGCCGGAGATTCCGTGATAGACAATATACAGACTCATCCCCAGGGTGGTAAGGTAAGCGAGGTAAGACGGAGAGATGCTGGAGAAATACTGATTCGACTCGACGCCTTGAAAACCCCTCAGGTAGGCCCCCATCGTCTCACGCGTCGCAACGCCAAAATAATCCCCGGTGAGAGAAAAGTAGCCGTAGGCCAGAGTCCATGAGGTGATGTAGATATAGTAGAGGGCGATGGTGAAGGGGATAAAAATTCCCAGCATCCCCAGATATTTGGAACAAGGATGCCGCCACATCAACTCGAACATCCCGGCAGTGTGGCCTTGCCCGTATCGGCCTCCCATGCGGCCGATGGCGCACTCGGCCCACATCAACGGGATACCCATAATAATCAGGGCAACGAAATAAGGAATCATGAAGGCGCCGCCGCCGTTTTCCGCGGCCTGGACAGGGAAGCGGAGAAAATTTCCCAGGCCGATGGCGTTTCCGGCCAGGGCCAATATAAGCCCGATCTTGGAGGCCCATTTCTCTCGTTTATTGATTGCCGGCATAAAAGAGCATTCAGCCCTGTTATTTCCTTTTGAAGAAGCGCTCAAAGAACTGGCCGATACCCTTCTTGATTACCTTGCTGGTGTCCAACGAGACGGAGGGTCTGCCGATCGGACCTGTGATCTTGAGCGGCACCACGATCCGACCCTGGCTGTCCTTGAAAAAGGTAACCGCTTTGCCGCCACCGACACGGGCGGAAACATCAGGCGCCAGGGCCACCTCGATCCCGAGATCCAACGACGGCGCGGCCAAACTCATCTTGCCGCCGCCCACCGCCTCCATTAGCGGGCTTGACAGAAAGAGCCGTTGGATGTCACCTATGCCGCCTCCCAACCGGAACTCGGCCTCTAGAGTTTTAAAAGTGGTTGCCCCGCTGCTCTGCTCCTTGGGCAATCCGAGAAGGCCTGTAAGCATTTCAATCTTGGAAACAAGATCCACGCCGGTCAATCTCCCGTCCTTGGCAACGAGCTTTCCGTTTCCGCTGAGATTGTGGCTGATCGGCGCGTCGCCGCCGAGAGGAAGAGACAACAGGATTTCCCCGCCGAGGATCCCATGGAAAGCACGACTATCGTTGATTTTAAGCTCCTTCAGATGTGCGTTTACCGCTAATGCCAGGTTGTGCGAGGGGCCGGTTAAGGCGGCCTGCAATCCCATCGGTCCCGATACCTCGAGATCCTTCGGTATGAGAGCTGCCGCGGTAAGGAGCTGAAAGATCGGCTTGGTCTCAAACCCCTCGTTGGCAAGGGTTAAATTTACTTTAGGGACGCCGCTTAGGTCAGTGACGGTGCCGTTCACCGCGAAGTCCACATCTTGGGCTTTGAGATGGTTCTCCGTCAGCTGCAAAGTTGCCTGGGATGCTTCGTAGCGCAGGCGCCCCTCCAGGGCGATCGATTTGAGGCCGGGTAGGTTAAATGAAATCCGATACGGAAAAGGAAGGTCGGCGGAAAAATCTTCCAGTGAGACATCGACGCCCCGAATCGTAAGCGCTTTCTGTCCCATGGTCTGGATGGTGACCTCTCCTCTTTCAATGCCAAGCCGAGCAGGAATCAGCTCGGAGAATTTTGCGGGCTCTTGAGGCTTCGGCGGGGCCTCTTTCTT
>MGRY01000081.1:6244-11311 GCA_001799045.1 Deltaproteobacteria bacterium RIFCSPLOWO2_02_56_12
CGCCGGCTTCTCAAGGATAAGTTCGTCCACCCGGAACTCTCCCCTGAGGAGGGGCCAGAGCTTTAGCTTGAGCCTGATCTGCTGAGCGGTAAAGAAGGGACCTTGTGAAAACGCAGGACTATCGGAAACATTCAAGCCGGAGATCCGAACAAAAGGCGTAGGGAAGATGCGAAAACGGACCTCTCCGACGTCGACCTTGCGCTGCAGTGCGTCCTCTACGAGCGGCAGGTATCGGCTCTTGTAAGAGGCCAGATCGACGAGGGGTGGCAAAGTCAGGACCGCTATGGCGATGAGCGCCAATAGCGCCAGGCCGATCGGAAATATTTTTTTCATTGGAGCTCCGATCGTAAGAAAGGGTATCTGCTATGCAACCGTCATGTCAACTCTGCGCTATCAGGTTAAAGAGTTAGCGGAGAGTGGCGATGGCGGGAAGGATTTGTTAGCATGAAAACCTTTAAAAGGATCGCGCCGCTTTGGAACTTGCGTTCAGCATATTTTTTCAAGTCCTCGTCGATGGTATTGTCCTGGGCTTCATGTACGCGCTCATCGCCTTGGGCTATACCATGGTGTACGGAGTGCTGGAATTCATCAACTTCGCCCACAGCGAGATTTTTGTGATCGGCGCTTTTGTCGGGGCGGAGATGCTCCTGATGTTCGAGGCCACGGGCGCTCTCGCCGTGCTCCATCCCGCCCTCGTCTTGCTATTGGTCCTCCTCACCGGGATGGCGCTGAGTGGACTGGCGGCGATGGGATTGGAGCGGATCGCTTACCGCCCGCTGCGCGGGGCGCCCCGCCTTGTTCCTCTGATCTCCGCTATCGGAGCTTCCTTCTTCCTGCAGGATTTTATCCGCCTGATCGAGAGCCTCTGGCGCAATGCGTTTTATCTGACCTATCCGACTCTACCGGTTCTGGAAAAAAGCCTGAAGTTGGGCGCGGCCGTGGAAGTCCCGCTCAAATCGATCCTCGTCATCGCCACCGCTCTCGTGATGCTCCTGGGGCTTTACCTCTTTGTCAATCGAACCAAAGTCGGCATCGCTATTCGCGCTGTGGCGCAAGATCCCGACACCGCCTCACTGATGGGTATTCACGTGAATCGCATTATTGCCCTTACCTTTTTTGTCGGCGGGGCGATGGGTGGAGTCGCCGGCGTCTTGTTCGGTCTCCAATACAGTCTGATCAGCCCCTACAGCGGATTCGTTCCCGGTCTTAAGGCCTTTACAGCGGCAGTCCTTGGAGGAATCGGCAACATTCCGGGAGCGGTGTTGGGAGGGATGGTTCTGGGATTGATGGAGGCCTTTGCCGCCTCTTACCTCTCGCTCATCACGAACGGGGCCTTTGGCGCGGAATATAAAGATGTCTTTGCTTTCGCCGTCCTGATTCTGATTCTGATTTTTCGGCCTAAGGGACTGTTGGGGGAAAAGGTGCGGGAGGAAGGGGCGTAAAGGGTTGAAGGGTTAAAGGGATGAAGGTTTGGTTTATTAGTCTCGGCCTGGCCGGCTATATCGCTCTAAGCAGCCTGCTGGTCTTTTATTTTCCCCAATCCGTTCTGGCCTTTCTTCTTTTTGAAGCCTCCCTGTTGTTCGTCTACTACGCGCCGCTGCCCCGAAGAGTAAAACTCTCTTTTGCCGGCTTGGTGTTAGTCGTGCTTTTGCCTCTTCTAGGCACGTTCAATGGTTACTATCTCGAGGTGGCGATTCAGGTCGGGATCTTCGTTGCCCTCGCCCTGGGCTTGAATATCGTTGTCGGCTTTGTCGGCCTTCTCAACCTGGGATTCGTCGCCTTTTATGCGATTGGGGCCTATCTCTGGGCCATCTTCGGCTCGCCTCAGGCCAACCAGTTTCTTGCGGGCGCTCATTTCCCGCTTGCGCCCTCCTGGTTCTTCGTCTTTCTTTTTCTGAGCATTGCGGTGGGCGCTTTCACCGGAGCCCTCCTTGGGCTGCCGGTGCTGCGCCTCAGAGGGGACTATCTGGCTATCGTAACCCTCGGTTTTGCTGAAGTCGTTCGCGCCCTGGTCAATAATCTCGATAAGCCGATAAACCTTACGAATGGTCCCAAGGGGATTACTCCGATTCAGAGACCGCCCCTCTTCTTTCAACCTGTGCTGGAATTTCTGGGACTCAGGTTGGATCCGGCCGCTCTCTATCCCCTATACTTTTACTTTCTCGTTCTTCTGATGGCGCTTCTTGTTATCCTGGTTACGCGCAGGCTCGAAGACTCTCCGATCGGCAGGGCGTGGAAAGCGATCCGCGAAGATGAGATTGCGGCGGCTACGATGGGCATTCCGGTCGTGCGGCTGAAGCTCCTGGCCTTTGCGGTCGGCGCTTCCTTTGCCTCTGCGATCGGAGTTCTTTTTGCGGCCAAGCAAATCTTTATCAATCCGGAAAGTTTTACCTTTATGGAATCGATCGGGGTGCTGGCGATGGTTATCCTGGGCGGAATGGGCTCGATTCCGGGAGCCGTTCTGGGAGCGACTGCAGTGACCGTATTGAACCTGCAGCTTCTCAAAGGGCTTTCTCTCTGGCTCAATACGCTCCGCCAGTCCGGGATCATCTTTTCCCTGCCGTTGCTTGGGAGTTTTGACCTGAGCCAGATCCCGGCTCAGTTTGAGCCGGCGAAATACGAACGCATGGTCTTCGGCCTCATTCTTATTCTGATGATGATCTTTCGCCCTCAGGGCATCTTGCCCCCACGGCGCAGCGAGGGGAAGTCCGATGGCGCTGCTTGAGATTCGGGGAGTTGCGAAGCGATTCGGGGGGCTGCTCGCTCTGGACAGCGTGGATCTCAGCCTGGAAGAGGGAATGATTGCCTCTCTCATCGGACCGAACGGCGCGGGTAAAACCACGCTCTTTCACATCCTCACGGGCATTTATCGGCCGGATCGCGGGGAGATTCGCTTCCGGGATCGCCCGCTCATCGGATTGAGCCCTGACCAGGTCACAAAAGCGGGAATATGCCGCACCTTTCAAAACATCCGGCTATTTTCACACATGACAGTGCTGGAAAATGTGTTGGTGGGAATGCACGTGCGCATGGGGTTAACGCTTTGGGATATCCTGTTGCGGAGCAAACGCTTGCGCGCGCGTGAGCGGGAGAGCGAAATCGCGGCCATAGAGCTTTTACGGCTGGTCGGGCTGGAAAGTAAGGCCCGGGACTGGGCGCACCATCTCTCCTACGGAGACCAGAGGCGTCTCGAGATCGCCCGTGCCCTGGCCTCGGCGCCGAGGCTTCTCCTTCTCGATGAACCCACTGCCGGGATGAACGCATCGGAGGCGCAGTCGCTCATGATGCTGTTGAAAGGATTGATGGGAGGATATGTTCAGACGATCCTTTTGATCGAGCACAACATGCGCGTGGTGATGGGAATTTCGGATCGGGTGACCGTTCTCGACTACGGGGAGAAGATCGCGGAGGGAAGCCCGGCTGAGGTACGGCAGGATCCGCGGGTGATCGAGGCCTATCTGGGACGCGGGCAGTGGGGCGCCCATGCTTAAGGTTCAGGGGCTGCATGTTTACTACGATGCCATTCGAGCCCTTAAGGGGCTCTCGTTCTCCGTTGCCCAGGGTGAAATCGTAACCCTCCTTGGCGCCAACGGCGCCGGGAAGACAACCACTCTGAAGACTATTTCCGGCCTGCTCAGGCCGCGGGGTGGGAGCATCACCCTGGCAGGTCAAGCCCTGGAGGGTGTGGAACCCCACGAGATCGTCAGGCTGGGGGTTGCCCATGTGCCGGAGGGAAGGAAGATTTTTTCCCGGCTCACCGTTCTCGAGAATCTGAAAATCGGCGCCTATACGCGCGCGGCCGGCTCGGTTGGGGAGGATTTGGAAATTGTTTTTAGCCTTTTCTCCAGGCTCAAGGAGCGCCGCCGTCAGATTGCCGGGACTCTTTCCGGCGGCGAGCAACAGATGCTGGCTATCGGTCGGGCCCTTATGGCCCGGCCCAAACTGCTCCTGTTGGACGAGCCGTCCATGGGATTGGCGCCCATCATTGTCGAGCAGATTTTTGCGACTATTCAGGCGATCAATCGAGAAGGAGTTACGATCCTGCTGGTGGAGCAGAATGCGGCGATAGCGTTGGCTATCTCCCAGCGCGGTTATGTGTTGGAAACCGGAACGGTGATACTAGAGGGGGAAGCCAGTGCGCTCACCCATAACGATCTGGTGCGCCAGGCGTATCTGGGGGGGTAGAGTTGCAGTGATCGTGGATCGAAGCGTTTGCCGGACCCAACCGCTGCTCAATCGTCGTAATGTTCAGGGTGCATGGCGTTTCGGAGGGATTTTTCCCCGACTTTGTCCAGCAGGATTCTTTTGATAGAGTCGTGGCCGGCCGATGTAACTGATCCCGTAGCATTCACACATCGTTTTCCCAATGACTAATACCGTTTCAGAAGCTCGACAGATCAAGATTGTTCAACTCATCGCCAAGGAACTTGGCGTCGGGCCCCCTCAGGTCGCTGCTGCCGTCCTACTGCTCGACGAAGGTTCGACCGTGCCTTTCATCGCGCGCTATCGCAAGGAGGCCACGGACAACCTGGACGACACGCAGCTCCGCAATCTGGAAGAACGGCTGCTGTACCTGCGCGAGCTGGAAGAACGGCGCGCGGCGATCCTGGCCTCGATCGAGGAGCAGGGCAAACTCACCGGCGAACTCAGCGCCGCTATCGAGGCGGCCGCCACCAAACAAACACTGGAAGACATCTACCTGCCCTACAAGCCCAAGCGCCGCACGCGGGCGCAGATTGCGCGCGAGGCCGGCCTGGAGCCGCTGGCCGATGCGCTGTTCGCCGATCCCACGCTCGACCCCGAGCAGGAAGCGGCGAAGTACGTGAATGGCAGACCTGCCGCCGACAACGGCGTTCCCGACGCGAAAGCCGCGCTCGAGGGCGCGCGCGACATTCTTGTCGAGCGTTTTGCCGAGACGGCTGAACTGTTGGCCAGACTGCGGGCCCGCATGTGGGAACAGGGCATCGTCACTTCCAGCGTGATGAAAGGCAAGGAGACGGCCGAAGAAGAAAAATTCCGCGATTACTACGACTATTCGGAAACGATACGCACCATTCCCTCGCATCG
>MGRY01000082.1 GCA_001799045.1 Deltaproteobacteria bacterium RIFCSPLOWO2_02_56_12
TGGAGAAGGACCATGATTTTCTGCTCAAGGGGGACGTCTTTACCAAGGATGTGATCGAGACCTGGCTGGAGTACAAACGCAAGAAAGAGGTCGATGCTATGAGGATGAGACCGCACCCCTATGGTTCGCCCTTTATTTCGATATCTAGGCCCTGCCAAAAAAAAGATGGCGTGCGGCTTGAGGAGAGCCGGTAGCCTGAATATGTCTCGCATCCAAGACTTTCTGATCTTCCAACACGCTCCCGAGGAAGGGGTGGGAAGCTTTGCTCAGGTGTTCGAGCGGGAACGCGTGAGTTACCATTGCGTCCGGCTCTTTGAAGGGGAGTTGCCCGATGAAAATTGGGACGAGATTGCGGCCGTTGTAATCCTCGGCGGGCCGATGAGCGTCGCCGAGGAAGAGAAGTATCCATTTCTCAAGTGGGAAAAGACGATTATCCGAACCGCCCTAAAACAGGAGGTGGCTCTTCTAGGAATCTGCCTGGGAGCCCAGCTTATCGCTGCAGCTGGCGGCGCTCAAGTTTATCACGGAAACTTTAAGGAGATCGGCTGGTATCCGATCTCGATGACCCTGGAAGGAGAGATGGACTCGCTGCTCGGCCATCTGCCGGATAAGGCCATTGTCTTCCAGTGGCATGGCGACAGCTTTGATCTTCCCAAGGGGGCGCAGCGGCTTGCCTCCTCGATTTACTACGACAATCAGGCCTTTCGCATGGGCAGAAATGTCTATGGCCTTCAGTTCCATCTAGAGGTGACGCCGGCGATGATTGATCTGTGGATCAATCAGCATTCGAAGGAGCTGGCCCGGCTTCCCTACATCGCACCGGATAAGATGCGGGCGGATACAGCTACCTATTCGCCGACGCTGAAATACTATGGGGAGAGATTTTTTTCGGAGTTTATCCGCCGGGTCTCGGCATCCAAGAGTCGGAGAGAAGAGGAACAGGAAGCAAAAGTATGAAAAGGAGGGTGTTGGTTTTAGATGACCATCTCCCCTCCAAAGCTTTTCTGATTAGGGCTTTGACCGAGAGAGGGTTTGAAGTGGTGGGCGAGGGCAAGAGTGGTCACGACGCACTAAGGCTGGCGCAGGCTGTCACTCCTGATGTGATTCTGATGGCTGTGGGCCTTCCCGATATGGATGGGATTAGCGCCGCCGGCAAAATCATGGAAGAGCGCGCCACTCCCATAGTCCTGCTTACGAGTCATTACGAGCCAGGCACCATAGAACGGGCTAAAGCGGCGGGCGTGATGGCTTATCTTGTAAAGCCTTTAAGGGAGGAGGAGCTTCTCCCCGCCGTGGAACTCGCTATTTCCCGCTTTGAAGAGTTCATGTCTCTGAGGAAAGAGAACGAAAATCTTAAGCGGACCTTAGAGGCGCGCAAGACGATAGAACGGGCGAAGGGCATTCTTATGAAGCAACAGGACCTTTCAGAAGCCGAGGCCTTTTCCCTTATTCAGAAAAAGAGCATGGATATGCGCAAACCGATGGCGGAGATTGCCCATGCGATTATTCTTGCAGAAGAGATGATCGAAAAGAAGAGAGGGCCTGGTTGAAAGGAGCAGGCAACGCAGATGGTGCCTGTTGCTTAGGCGGGGCGTGATTAGAAAAGCGGCGTTCGCTTGTCGCTGGATAAATATACCTGTTGTAATCATTGAGATTTTAATGTAGTTGTCTTGGCACATAGGTTGCTCATATATCCGGTCGGAGGCGAGGGGGCTGACGCGACCGTTAAAGCTAGGCAAAGGCGCCTAATTCGGAGTTCGGATTGGACGCCTTTTTTTGCGAATGGGCTGTCGAAAGATCGAGGTTTAATTGAGCCGGCTTGGCCTGAAAAATGACCGGGTTCAGCGTTTAGAGTAACCGCGTGAGGGCCCGTTTATTTCGTAGATTCCTTATGGTTGGCGAGGTTGCTCACACAGTTGAAGGATCGGCCGATTGAACTACTCAGGAAGAAAAAGTTGATGGAGGGTTGTCAGATGAAAAAAGGCGTAATGTGGATAACTTTGGTTCTGGCTGTTTTTCTTTCCGCATCAAAGCCCGCCTATGCGGAGGAGGCGCCCAAGGGACTTGGCCCCGGCTGGTTCAGCTTGGACGGCAGCGTCGGCCTGCTGGACAAAAAGATCGACGAGGGCAGATCGGCGCTGGAAAAGGCCCTGTTCGGAATAAGCATCAGCGGTTTTCTCGACACCAGCTATACTTGGAGCTCTAATCATCCGGCTGCTGCTTTTGACCGTGATATAAGCGGGAGATACTTCGACCAGGATCACAACGATATTGTGTTTAATCATTTCAACCTGACCTTGGAAAAGCCGGAGAAGGACTGGGGGGTCGGCCTTAAGCTCGTGGCGGATTTTGGGCGCACGGCTGAGCTTTTGCGCGAGGCTACCTTCTGGGGCGTGAATAAAGCTAAGGGAGCCGGCAACGGCGGGGAACCGTCGGCGGAGCTGAGAGAAGCTTTCCTCACTTTTACCATTCCTATTGGAGCGGGTCTTCAGGTTAAGGGAGGGAAGTTCGTTACCTTAATGGGGACCGAGGTGATTCCTGCGCCGGGCTCGCCCAACCCGAACATTTCCCGCTCTTACATGTTCAATCTTGCGATTCCATTTACCCATACCGGCGTTCTCTTGAGCTATCCTGTCGCCAGCATGCTTACCATTATGGGTGGTCCGGTGACCGGCTGGGATGATCCTTCTGACAATAATCGCTCGCCATCATTCCACGGAGGCTTTACTTTTACTCCGGCCGAGGCTTTTTCCCTGACGACGAGCATAATGGACGGGCCGGAACAGAGGCACCGCAGCGGGCGCAGCCGCTTTACCATCAGCAATGTTGCAACGATCAAGGCCACCTCTGCTCTTACTTTGTTTTTAGAGTACACTTACGGCGATGAAGAGAAAGTGACCGCGAGCCTCCGTAACGCGACCTGGCAAGGTGTAGCGGGAATTGCCTCCTATGACTGGACGGATCGTTTTACCACCGCATTGCGGGCTGAGGTCTTCTCGGACAGTGACGGTGTGCGGACGGGCTTCGCCCACGACGTAACTCTCAGTGAGCTTACCCTCACCGGTGCGTACAAATTTACTGCTAAACTTTTGGGACGGGCCGAGCTCCGTCAGGATTGGGCCAACAAGAGTTTCTTTAGCAAGGGGGATGGCAACTCCGATCGGAATCAGACAACTTTGGCTTTGCAGGCCATCTACGCCTTCTGATCGATCTGATCGGCGCTGCGATCGACTATTAATTTCGTCGAAGGCGGAGAGGCCTTCGAGATGGAGCAAAGACGCCCGCGGAGATCTGTGGAGCGTCTTTGTTTTTTTGGGAAGAGCAACGAAACCCTATCGTTTTGCTTACAAGCCATTTGGCGGATGAAATGATTGGGAAGAAGAGGGCCTAGTAGCAAGAAATGCTTACTCTTTAGGCAGCGTGAACAGAGAGTAGGCGCTGAGCGGTTTACACAAGGAAATGAAGCTCAAGAAATCGTTACGATTTTAGAGGAAAAGATCATGGCATAGAAGTTGCGTATTAAACAAGCGAAGGCAGAGTGGCCTTCGGCAAGTGGCAAAGGCGCTCACTGGGAGACAGTGGAGCGCCTTTTGTTTTTTTGAGAACGGTCATGAACAAGATCGAGGAGTACAAGAAAGAAAAAGACGGCCTGGACGTCCTTCGGGATATTCCCCGCTATGTCCAGGAAGGATGGGAAGCGATCAGCGAGGGCGACCGGGAGAGGCTCAAGTGGACCGGCGTCTTCTTCCGGCGTCAGACTCCAGGCTCCTTCATGATGCGGATCCGCATCCCTAACGGGATCAGCAACGCAGCCCAGATTCGGACCATCGGCGAGATAAGTAAAGATTTCGGTAAAAATTTTGTAGATATCACTACACGCCAGCAGATCCAACTGCGCTGGTTTAAGATCGAGCATGTGCCGCAGATCTGGGAGCGGCTCAAAGCAGTTGGCTTGGTTACGCTCCAGACCGGCATGGACAATATCCGCAACGTGGTCGGCTGTCCGGTGGCCGGACTCACACCCAATGAGCTCTTTGATGCCTCCTCGGTGGTCCAGGAATTTACACAGATGTTCGTGGGCAACAAGGCCTACACGAATTTGCCGAGAAAGTTCAACGTAACGATAACCGCTTGCAAAGAAGCTTGCACGCACGCCGAGACGCAAGACATCGCGCTGACCCCGGCGACGAAAGAGATCGACGGCTCAGAGGTCAAAGGGTTCAACGTTGCCGTGGGTGGTAAGTTGGGCTCTGGCGGATATCGTATCGCTTCTCCCTTGGATCTTTTCGTCACGTCGGAAGAAGCGGCGGCGGTTTGCAGCCACATCGTAATGATCTTTCGTGATCACGGGACGCGTGCATTGCGTACGAAAGCGCGTTTGGCTTTTCTCATCGAAAATTGGGGCGTAGAGCGATTCCGGCGCGAGCTCGAGCGCAGACTCGATCGGCCGCGCCGCACCGCGGGGAAGGATGAACGATCGGCGAAACATACCGATCACGTCGGCATCTTCCGCCAAAAGCAGGAAGGGCTCAACTATGTCGGCCTTACCGTGCCGGTAGGCCGGATAACGACGGAGCAGATGCTTCAGGTCGCTGACCTAGCCGAGAATTATGGCAGCGGCCAGATTCGGCTGACCATCGGACAGAATCTCATTATTCCCGGTGTGCCCGATAACAAGATCGGCGATCTCACAGCCGAGCCGGTGCTTCAAGAGCTGCGATACGATCCGCCGGAGGTGATGCGCGGCCTCGTGAGTTGCACAGGGATGGACTATTGCCACTTCGCCTTGATCGAGACCAAAGGCTGGGCGCTGAAGACGGCGCGCGCCCTGGAGGCGAAGCTGGGAAAAACGCAGCCTTTGCGCATGCACTGGTCGGGATGTCCTGCGGGGTGTGGCAATCATTCGGTCGCGGACATAGGTCTGTTGGGAAAGAACATCAAACTCAACGGCGAAGTCGTGGAAGCGGTGGATGTTTTTGTCGCCGGGGCCGCAGGATGTGAACCGAACCCGCCCATCAAGATTATGGAAGATGTCCCTTGCGAAGGTTTGCCTAATGTTGTCGCCGGCTTGGTTCAGCATGGGGCCTTCAAGGCCATGCGACAGCAACTGCGAAAGATTCCCCAGGCGTCGGCTGTGGGTGTCACTGCCCCGGCTGAGAAGGAGCCGGTCAGGCCGACGATTCGGGCCCAGGAGATTCAGGAAGGTTCTGCGAAGCTGGTTCGCGTGAACAAAGACGAGGTGGCGGTATTCAAACATCAGGGGCAGCTTTGCGCCCTCCAGAACAACTGCCCCCATGAAGGAGGGCAGCTATCGGCGGGGTGGATTGAGGGCGACGAAGTGGTCTGTCCTCTGCATGGTTATAAGTTTCACGTCAAGACAGGCGCGTGCTCGACGGACGCCAAGCTCAAGGCAAAAATTTTCAAGCTGGTCGCTCAAGGCGACGGCTTTTCGATAGCAGATTGACGGAGGTACAGGATGCGACGCGCGGACATCAAGGATTTTTTCAAAGCGGGCCATCTGGGCACGCTCATCAGCGCCTTTCTCTACTTCGACGTGAGCTTCATGGTCTGGGTGATGATTGGCTCGTTGGGTGTTTATATCTCCGAGGATTTTTCCCTCTCGCCTGCGCAGAAAGGATTGGTGGTTGCTGTTCCCATCCTGGCCGGCTCTCTGCTCCGTATTCCCCTGGGCATCGCGAGCGACCATTTTGGGCCTAAGAGGACAGGCAGCGTCGGAATCATCCTTACCTTGCTGCCGCTTCTCGCCGGGTGGCTTGGAGGAAATAGTCTGGGAGAGCTTTTTCTGGTGGGTTGCATGCTGGGAATCGCGGGCGCCAGCTTTGCCGTAGCCCTTCCCATGGTTAGCCGCTGGTATCCACCCGAGTATCAGGGCCTGGCCATGGGCATAGCGGGCGCGGGGAATAGCGGTACCGTTCTGGCCTCGTTCTTTGCCCCTCGTCTGGCCGAGCATATGGGATGGCACGCTGTTTTTGGCTTAGCGATCCTGCCCATGCTATTGACGCTGGGGATTTTTCTTTTCATGGCCAAGGAAAGCCCCAAGCAGCCCCGTCCCCAAAATCTTGTCCAGTATCTCCGTGTGCTCAAAGAGCCGGACACCTGGTGGTTTAACTTGTTCTATATGATCACCTTTGGCGGCTTTGTCGGCCTGGCGAGTTTTCTGGCTATCTTCTTCCGTGACCAGTATGGATTGAGCCGGGTCATGGCAGGGAACTTTGCTGCCCTGTGTGTTTTTGCTGGCAGCTTCGTGCGGCCCATTGGAGGTTTTCTGGCTGACCGGTTTGGTGGCGTCAAATGTCTTGGAATTCTTTATGGAGTCGTTGCCGGCCTCATGTTCTTTGTCAGTCAACTTCCCCTGCTGCCTTGGGCGACTGCATCTCTGTTCCTGGGGATGGCCGCGTTGGGGATGGGTAACGGCGCAGTATTCCAAATTGTGCCACAGCGGTTTCAGAAAGAGATTGGCGTGGTGACCGGAGTAGTGGGGGCCGCCGGAGGTTTAGGCGGGTTTTTCTTGCCCTCTATTTTGGGTTTCTTCAAGGGTCTCACCGGCTCCTACGGCACGGGCTTTCTCTTGTTCGGTTCTGCCGCCTTTCTCTGTCTGGGGGTTCTTGCCCTTGTCCAAAGGGCTTGGCGACAGCAGCGAGCCACTTCCGGTCTGGAGAT
Source organism: Deltaproteobacteria bacterium RIFCSPLOWO2_02_56_12 (assembly GCA_001799045.1). Taxonomy (GTDB): domain Bacteria; phylum Desulfobacterota; class Binatia; order UBA9968; family UBA9968; genus UBA9968. The sequence continues at coordinate 6,682 of MGRY01000082.1, forward strand.
TTCTTTCTGAGAGGAAGGGATGAACAGAGAAGCCAATGGCAATATAGATCGCTGGGTGAAGTCCTATTGCCCGTACTGCGGCGTAGGGTGCGGCCTTCTTGCGGGACTGGGAGACGGGGCAGTCGTTAAGGTTAAGGGAGACCCCGATCACCCATCCAGCCTCGGCGACCTCTGCGCCAAAGCGGTCTACCTGCCGGAGACTTTAAAAACCGCGGATCGGCTGGTCCATCCCCAGATGCGCCGTTGCCAGGATGGCCCTTTTACGCGTGTCTCCTGGGAGGTGGCGCTCAAGAGCACGGCGAAAAAATTTTGCGAGATCATTGATGAACATGGGCCGAATGCCGTGGCCTTTTATGGCTCCGGACAGTTGACCACCGAAGAGTACTATGTAGCTAACAAGCTGGTGAAAGGGTTTATCGGAACGAATAACTTCGACACCAACTCCCGTCTCTGTATGGCTTCGGCAGCTGCAGGATATAAGATCTCGCTTGGGTCCGATGGGCCTCCGGCCTCCTACGCGGATATCGATGTTGCCGACTGCTTTTTTCTAATCGGCACAAACACAGCCGACTGTCATCCTGTTACTTTTAAGCGGATCAAGCGCAGAAAAATGAGCGACCCGGATAGGGTTATGATCATCGCTGTCGATCCCCGGCGGACAGAGACCGCAGATTTCGCCGACCTCCACCTCTCGATTCGACCAGGGACTGACATCGCCCTGCTCAATAGTATGCTCCATGTGCTGATCAGGGAGGGATTGGTGGATCAGGACTTTATCGCCGAACACACGCGAGACTTTGAAAAGATTAGAGCTCTTGTGGAGCACTACTCTCCTGAAGCGGCGGCGAATATCTGCGACATACCGGCTCCATTGATTGTCGAGGCTGCACTGATATTTGGACGGGCCCAGGCTGCTCTCACTTTATGGAGCATGGGTGTGAACCAGAGCACCGTCGGGGTGCACAAAAATAACGCCATCCACAATCTCCATCTAGCTACAGGAAAAATCGGAAAACCGGGATGTGGCCCCTTTTCTTTAACCGGACAGCCGAATGCTATGGGAGGAAGAGAGGTGGGAGGCATGGCTCACCTTCTCCCCGGTTATAGGGAAGTTGCTAATGCTCTCCATTGCGAAGAGGTTGCCCGCTTCTGGCGGATCCCGCCTGGGCGGATATCGCCCGCCCCGGGCCTTTCAGCCCTCGATCTCTTTGAGGCAGTGGGCCGAGGCGAGGTAAAGGCGGTCTGGATTCTCGCTACCAACCCGGCGGCCTCCGCTCCTGATACCGATTTTATCGAGAGGGCCCTAAGGCTGGCCGAGCTGGTAGTGGTCCAGGATGCCTATCACCCAACCGGCACGACCCAGTTCGCTCATGTCCTCCTGCCTGCGGCCCAATGGTCGGAGAAGGAAGGGGTCATGACCAATTCAGAAAGACGGATAACCTACATGCCGAAAGTTGCTGAGGCCCCAGGAGAAGCCTTGCCGGACTGGAAGATCCTTACTCTCTTCGCCCGGGAAATGGGATTTCAAGAGGACTTTCCTTACGAATCCAGCGAGGAGCTCTTCGCTGAGTTGGTTCAACTGACGCAGGGAACCCCGTGTGACTACTCAGGGGCGAGTTATGAGAGGCTGAAAAAAGAAGGACCACTTCAATGGCCGTGCCCCGGTCCTGATCATCCGGGGAGCGTAAGGCTCTACGGCGAATTTAGTTTCCCTACTCCGGATGGTCGGGCGAACTTCATTCCGGTGGAACATCAAGAACCCTTTGAGGTCCCTGACAGAGATTATCCTTTGGTGCTGACCACAGGGCGCGTGAAGAACCACTGGCACACGATGACTCGCACCGGGAAGGCGGAGAGTCTTCTCAAGAGTTGCCGCGAGCCGTTCTTGGAGATGAATCTGGCGGATGCAAAGAGGTGGGCGATCCGTGATGCGGATTTTGCCGAAGTTATCTCGCGGCGTGGCAAGGCAATGGTTCAGGTCCGGGTTACCGAAGAAATCAGACCAGGGACATGTTTCATGCCATTTCACTGGGGCAGGCAGTTCGGCTTTTACAAAGCAGCTAACAATCTTACGATTAGTGCCAGAGATCCCGTCTCGCGCCAGCCGGAGCTGAAGGCCTGCGCTGTGAGGGTGAAGAGAATTATGGATTTCCCTCTAGAGGATAATTAAGGTGAACTACTACGGAAGAGCGCAATCAAATCAGCGCAAATCCTTAAATCAGATCATGAGTCAGATTTGGGTGCTTTGACTTAACCTTCAATCTGTCCCGGCCCTCTCATTTTTTTCTTAAAAGTGCTACTAATAATCTCGGCTTTACCATGGCCTGAGGTAGTTACTTTATTGAATAGAATTATATGGGGGGACGTTCGATCGCTATGAGGTGCGGCGGGCAGGTTTTTCTGTCCGTAATCATCTGTGTTTTTTCCTTGGGTAGCTCCGCTGAGGGATTTTTTCACAAGAAAAAAGCCCCTACGTCAGTCGCCGACGATTACTTTAAGAAACTTGGAATTGAGAAACCAGCAAAAGTCATTCGTGCGCCCGACTTCGCTCTTGATGCCATTTCAGGCAAGCGTTTGTTCCTCAAGGACTGGCAAGGGAAGGTGGTTTTTCTCAACTTCTGGGCTACCTGGTGCGTCCCCTGCCGGCAGGAGATGCCGATGATGGAAAGACTTCAGCGGGAAATGAAGGGGCAGGGCTTCGAGGTGGTAGCGATTAATATTAGAGAGAGCAAGAGAGGGGTTCAAAAATTCATCGGCGAGCTTGGTCTGACTTTTCCGGTCCTGTTAGACAAAGACGGTAAAGTCTCGGAAGAATACGGCGCTTGGGCTATCCCCCTTTCCTATTTTATCAACCGCAAAGGAGAGTTTGTGGGCAAGGTGGACGGTCCTAGAGAATGGGACGGCCGGGAAGCTAAGGCCTTTTTTCTCCAGCTGTTGCGGGAAAAAAATTAAGGCGTGAGCGGCTAGGGCGAGCTATGAGGGGATCACAAAGGATTAAGAGGGGTCGCGATCCAGTGACCTTGGACCAAGAATCCCGCTATCCGCTTTTTCTCTGCCTCCTGGCAGCTTTGCTATTTTTCCCGGCGCTTGGAATGAGAGGCTTTTGGGCGCCGGTAGAGCCCCGCTACGCAGAGATCGCCCGGATCATGTTTGCCAAAGGGCAATGGATTATCCCGACAGTCAATGGCGACCTCTATACCGATAAGCCCATTCTATACTTTTGGCTGGTTTTGCTTGGCTCGAAGCTTGCGGGCAGTGTCAATGAGTGGACGGTGCGCCTGCCATCCGCTTTGTCGGCGCTTGGGCTGGTTCTCACGACCTATGCCCTAGGACGAGATCTCTTCAATGCGAGGATTGGGTTCATGGCAGCCATCGTTCTCGCGACCTCTGCCCGTGTTTTGTGGGAGGCCCGCTGGGTCCATACGGACATGACGTTTACCTTCTTTTTCGCCCTTTCCCTCTACTTTTTTTCCCGGGCTATGTTGCGAAAAGGCAAGCCATGGGAGTTTCTCCTCGCCTACGGGCTCGCGGCTCTTGCCACGTTGACAAAGGGGCTTATAGGGATTGTCTTGCCTGGCTTGATCGTCCTTGCTTATGTCGCGCTGAGGCGGGAATGGAGGGTCATCTCTGAATGGCGCATTCCGTCAGGGATATTGGTTTTCCTCTTGATCGCTGCTCCCTGGTTTGCCTGGGTGAGCCAGGCGACCGACGGAAGATGGCTTAGGGAATTTATCTTCACGCATCACATTCAAAGATACACCTCCGGTCTGGGTCATCGGCAGCCTTTCTACTATTACATCCTGACATTTCCTGCGGACTTTTTGCCCTGGACGACTTTTCTCGTGCCGGCGCTCTGGGCCTATAGGTCTCGGTTCAAACTCCTTAGAGATCCCGGCGCTCTGTTTTTGTTCCTGTGGTTTTTCGTGATCCTTTTTTTCTTTAGTCTATCGGATACCAAGAGAGATCTTTACCTGCTCCCGCTTTTTCCTCCGGCAGCGATTTTTGTTGCCTGCTATTTCGCGAATTTGATGGATAAAGAGATCTCGCAGGACGCCCTGTATCAGAGCTTGGGCCATCTTTTCTTTAATCTGCTCTGGATCGGCGCTTTGTCCTTTCCTGTGGTTACATGGTTTTACCAGAGAGAAGCGATCTGGATCTCTCTGCCGTTTGCCTTTGTTATGGCCGGGGGGGGGTTGATTACGGCGGTTGGGATTTGGCGGAGACTGCCGTCCACGGTTTTTTTCTCGACGGCATTAACGATTGTTCTCGGCATACTTTGTGTCTCGGTTTGGATATTGCCGTTTGTCGATTCGTACAAATCAGGGAAACCCTTTTCCCTTTTGATCAAAAAGACCGTGCCCCTAACCCAGCCTCTCTATATCTATGCCGATACCATGAACGATTTTAATTTCTACACGGAACGGGAAATTATATCTGTTCTCTCCTCTCCGGCGGAGGTCGAAAAGGCCGCGTCAGGGGCAAAAATGGCCTATGTCTTGATCAAAGAGAGAGATCTGAGCAGGGTGGATATCGGAGCGGAAGGAAAGGTTTTAGCCGAGAGTCGTCTGGGAGACAAGAAGTGGTACCTGGTTCTCGTCCGCCGATAAGCGATCCTGCCGCTCTCCGATAGAGTTGATCTTAAAGGGCAAGGTGGTAAAGTAAAGATCTATGCCTATCGCACCTATCGAAGACGCGATTGAGGATATCCGTCAAGGCCGGATGGTCGTCCTGATGGATGACAAGAACCGGGAAAACGAGGGCGACCTCTGTATGGCGGCGGAGAAAGTCACCCCCGAGGCGATCAACTTTATGGCCCGTTTTGGTCGGGGACTTATCTGTTTGCCTCTGACTGAGGAAAAGGTGCGGCAGCTCGGGCTGCCGATGATGGTGGCGGAAAACACCTCTCCCTTTGGCACTGCCTTTACCGTTTCTATCGATGCCGCCGAGGGAATCACCACAGGAATCTCAGCGGCAGACCGCGCCCGTTCTATTCAAGTAGCTATCGCGGACGATGCCGTTGCGGAAGATTTGGTCACCCCGGGGCATGTTTTCCCGCTTCGGGCAAAGAAGGGAGGCGTCTTGGTCCGGGCGGGCCAGACCGAAGGGTCCGTAGACCTGGCTCGGCTGGCGGGGCTCAAACCTGCCGGGGTGATCTGTGAGGTCATGAAAGATGACGGCAGTATGGCGCGACTGCCGGACATCGAGAAATTCGCGACTCACCACCGGCTGAAGGTCATCACGATCGCAGATCTCATCAAGTACCGGATGAGCAATGATTGCTTGGTCTATAGGATTGCCTCTGCGCGCCTCCCGACTCGCATTGGGGGGGAATTTCAGGCGGTGGTCTATAACACCCACGTGGATCAGAGCGAGCACCTGGCGCTCGTCAAAGGAGAGATTTCCCCTAACGAGGATACTCTGGTCCGAGTCCACTCCAAGTACGTTCCCGGGGACGTGTTTGGTTTTGAGTTTCTCAACACCGGCGCTGTTATCAAACACTCTATGGAGATGATCGCGCGGGAAGGAAAAGGGGTGATCCTCTACCTACAGACCGAAGGCAAAGGGTTGCGCCCTGGGCGCATGACCTATCCCAAAGTGGATGGCAGGAAAAAGAAAGACATGAACCGCTCTTTCGTTTATCAGTCGGACTTCCGAGAATACGGGATCGGGGCCCAAATCTTGAGGGACCTGGGGGTAAGGAAAATGCGCCTGCTCACCAATAACCGGAAAAATCTCGTCGGACTGTCAGGTTACGGGTTAGAGGTTACAGCCCTCATTCCTTTCCCTTGGCAAGTCCCCTTTACCAAGCAGGCGGGACGAAAGCAAAGGAAGGGTTAATTGGAGCTTACGGCGAGTAGGGAGAAGTAAAAAACAGCTGAAAGAGGAATAGGCCATGCCGATTTATGAATACAGATGTAACCATTGCGAAAACAATTTCGAGGAACTCGTTCTCTCTTCCCGCGAGGCTGTCGCCTGCCCCGCTTGCGCGAGTCGAAAAGTAGAGCGGCAGCTTTCCGTCTTCAGTTCCCCTGGGGATCGGCCGGGACCAGCCATGGCAAGAGGCGGCGGTTGTGGTGGCTGCACGCCCGGAGGCTGCGGCTGCCATTAAAACCAGTTATTGGTTACTGGTTGATTTGTTATTCGAATAAACCAGTCAACTATTGACCAATAACTAATAACAAGTAACGGTCTTTCTAGATTAACTTTGGCCGGTTCAGGTAATTAGCTAGCGCGCCCCTGAGTTTCTTCAGGGCGTCGTTAACATTGGCGAAGAGCCTCTCTTCAACCAGTTCATTTTCTATCCAATAATCCAACGAAGGGGCCTCGGTAAAGTTGATATCGACCAGCCTCTCCCCGATCGGCTCTCCGGTGATCAGCACCCTTACCGAATAACCGGCATCGATGATCAGGCCCCGCCCATTAGGAGGGAGCGGGAGGGAACTCTTTATCTTGGCCAGTCCATTTGCAGGATAGCTCCCCACGCCCAGAGAGAAATACTCCCACGCGCCCGCCGGGACGGAAAGTTCCTTCAATATCCGCGGATTCATATCTACTACGTTTCGCGCCGCCTGCTCTTGCTTATAATCCTTGAGCATCTGATAGACCCACTTCTCGATGATCCCGTGGCCGGTCTGGATTTCCTTCTCGCGCTCCTTGACCGGTCCGCGGTCGATCCACCACTTGACCTCTTCTACAGGGGGCGTTTTTTCATCTGCCATGATCGTGTAAAATCTAACCTGCCTCTAACGGGGTGTCAACCGCGGTAGTGGGTCATTTTGCCAGAGATCCTTCACTTCGTTCAGGATGACAAGTCTCCCTAGTGTCATTCTGAGCGGAGCGAAGAATCTCCATTGCTGTTGCGCATTGGCTCGAAAGTCTCAAAGTGACCCACTACCTCAACCGCATACCGGCATGGAAGCTTACCCCAAGTTGACAAAACGCCACTTTGTCGGATACTCTCCGCCAGTAAAAAGAGAAAATAAAATTGGTATTTAATCAGGCTCGCCGAATGAATCTATATATAAAGGAGGTTTAAGTATGGCGCAGGAAGAACTGAGGAGTTTGAGGGCAACGCTTGAGGCGTTGAAAAAGGAAGGGTCGGTGCTGGAAACAGACCGGGAAGTCAATCCGAAACTCGAAATGACGGCCATCCAGAAACTTTTGGATGGAGGCCCGCCCATTATATTCAACAAGGTCAAAGGCTATTCCAATGCACGATTGGCTACGAACGTGATGGGCTCGGATAGGATCATCGCAAAGATGTTTGGATTCAAAGACAGGAAGGCGTTGAAATTCAAAATTCACGAGAGCATTCTTCAACCCACTCCGCCCAAGATTGTGGATAAAGCGCCCTGTCAAGAAGTGGTGATCGACAAAAATATCGATGTCTGGCCGGTTATCCCCATGATCCAACATACCCCGACGGATCCGGGAAGAACTTTGGGGGGAGGCAAAACCGTAGCCTCACCCAAACAGTTCTGGGGTGGATGGCACATCAGTTACAACCGGATGAATTTCCGGGAGGACCTCGGATGGAAGGATCACTCCACTTTTCAGATATCCCCCGGGTCTCATACCGATCAAATCGCGACAAAATATTACAAGAAAGAACCCATCCCTTTTACCATCAATATGGGCATTCCCCCGGCAGCCACGCTGATGGCTGGAGCCGGGTTCATGTACACTATTCTCCCCAGGGGTTGCGATGAGTTGGGGATTGCCGGATCCATCCAGGGATTTCCGTTGGAAATGGTGAAATGCAAGACCATTGATGCCTATGCCATTGCCGAGGCAGAGTATGTGATTGAGGGATACCTGGATACAACCAAAAAGGTCTGGGAAAGTCCATTGGCCGAGAAAGACCAGAAGCAGGGGGTTTATCCCTTTCACCCCGAATGGTCCGGCTATATGGGAAAAGCCTATCGAACGTATCAATTTAATGTAACGGCGATCACCCATCGAAAAGACCGGCCGATCTACGATCCTCTGATCGTGCACGGATACGATAACCACAACATTGATGTGATCTGCCGCGAGGCCTGTTTCTTTGAATTGGCCGAGAGGATCAGCCCGGGGTTCTGCATTGATACCCACATCCCGATGTGCATCCCCGACTGGGGTGGGGTGATTTTTCAGGTGAAAAAGAGGAGGGTCAGGGATGAGGGTTATCCGAAAAACATCCTGGCTGCGGCCCTTGCCTGTTCTCTCGGCGCCCGTTTTGCCATGGTAGTCGATCCGGACATCAACATCTACTCGCCGGATGACTTGCTGTGGGCCTTAGCGACCCGGGTGGATGCTAAAGAAGGCATCACCATTGTCGCCCCGGGCGGCATGGGACAGACATTCCAACCTGCGGAGCGGAGTTCCGCCGGTGCAAAGGAGTGGACCCAGTCCAATATCAAATTTTCAGGAGCCATTGGAATCGATGCCACGGTACCCCATCAATATAGGGATGCGTTTTTACGAGCCAGCTATCCAATCGATGTGGCAAACCTGAAGGATTGGTTCACGGATGAGCAGATTGCAAAGGCCCAATCCTTCCAGGAGCCCTATGCAAAATGGTTCTCTGAATCCGGAATCTAGACGAGATCTCCATTCAAGGTGCTTTGCTCTCCCTGCAATGACAGCCCTCACGCTGTCATTGCGAGGGGTAGAGTAGGGAATGCTCTATGGAAGAGAAAATAAAGTTGCTCCAGGATTGCCGGGTTCTCGATTTCACCAACGAAACGGGTTTCCTGTGCGGGAAAATCTTGGGCGATTTAGGAGCCGACGTCATCAAGGTGGAGAAACCAGGAGGAGATGAATCCAGGAAGCTGGGCTCTTTTTATCAGGACATCCCGGATCCTGAAAAAAATCTGTACTGGTTTTCTTACAACCATAACAAGAGAGGGATTACCTTAAACATTGAGACAGAAGCCGGAAAAGAGATTTTACTGAAATTGGTTGAGAAAACCGATATCTTCTTGGAGACTTTTCCGCCAGGATATCTAAAAAAATTAGGCCTGGATTACGCTGCCTTAAGCAAAATAAATCCTCAACTCATTATGACTTCCATTACCCCTTTTGGCCAGTCCGGACCTTATAAAGATTATAAAGGGTCGGATTTAGTCCTTACAGCGATGAGCGGTTTCATGTCGGTTTTAGGGGATGCGGATAAGCCGCCGGTGCGGCCTACACTTCCCCAATCCTATGTGTGGATCGGGATGCATGCGGCAGAGGGGACACTCATGGCCTATTACCATCGGGGAATGACAGGTGAAGGGCAACATGTGGATGTCTCGGGACAGGCGGGCGTGACCTGGGCCCTATCCATTGCCCCTTCTTTTTATGACTTAAATAGAGAGCTCCCTACGAGAGCAGGTAGTTTTATTACGGGAAGGAGCATCACCGGGGCGATTCTGCGGGCGGTCTATCCCTGTAAAGATGGCTACCTGGCTTACATTATCTACGGAGGCCCGGCCGGGATTAGAACGAATAAGAGATTGGTGGAATGGATGGACAGCAAGGGGATGGCTCCCGATTATTTAAAAAATAAGGATTGGAGTAAATTTGATATTGCCACAGTCACCCAGGAAGAGATCGATCAGCTTGAACAAGCCTATATGAAATTTTTTAAAACGGTGACGAAAGAGGAATTCTTCAAGTACGTTCTTGAGAATGACATGCTCGGTTATCCGCTGGCGACGGCAAAGGAATTATTGGAAGACGAACAACTCAAAGCGAGGGGACTGTGGCAGGAGGTTGAACACGAGGAGCTGGGAACAACAATTACCTATCCCGCTTTTTCCACCAAATTCTCTTCGATCGCTTGCGGTTTTTGGCGCCGGGCTCCTTTGATCGGAGAGCACAACGAAGAGGTATACGGTGAAATCGGGTTGAATAACAGCGACATCCTCCGTCTCAAGAAAGCGAACGTTATCTGAAGAATTTCCGGGAGGAATATTTTTTTACGCTTCGGGATTTTTGCGATCATGGAGACAACCAGGCAAGTATTTGATGGGATTAACGTCGTAGAGTTTGCTGCGATTGCGGCCGGACCGGTCATCGGGAAGCATCTGGCGGACCACGGCGCTCGGGTGGTGCACGTCGAGTCTTATGAGCGGCCGGACGGATTCAGGCAAAATTATCCGCCTTACAAAGACAATAAACCCGGACTGAACCGTTCAGGGGCTTTCGGCATCTGCAATAATAACAAATACGGTGTGACGATAAACTTAAAAGCAAAAGAAGGGGTCGATCTCGCTAAAGAGCTTATCCAATGGGCCGATATCGTGATCGAAAACTTCACGCCCGGAACGCTGAAGAAGCTGGGGCTCGGCTATGAAGAGATGAAAGAAGTGAATCCCAATATCATCTTACTCAGCACCTGCAATCAAGGCCAGACCGGGCCTCACGCCCTGCACCCGGGTTTCGGCTCCCACCTGTCCTCACTCTGTGGTTTCACCTATATGACCGGATATCCGGATAGGTTTCCCTGCATCCTATACGGCCCCTATGTGGACCATATCGGGGTGGGATACGGGGTGATTGCAGCCGTTGCGGCTTTGGAGCATCGACGCAGGACAGGGGAAGGACAATTTATTGATCTGGCCCAGTATGAAGCCGGTGTCCAGTTTATGATACCGGCCCTGTTGGAATATAGCATTAATCATCGCGTGATTGAGCGGGACGGGAATCGCCATTCCTCTGCGGCGCCGCATAATACGTATCCCTGCAAAGGGGATGACCGTTGGTGCGTTATCAGCGTGTTTAATGATGAAGAATGGAAGGCCCTCTGCAAATGCATGGGCAGGGACGAGCTGATCTCAGATCCAAGGTTTAAGACGATACCGGCAAGAAAAGAACATGAGGATGAAGTCGATCAGGAAGTTGGGAAATGGACCTCCCGGCTCACGGCAGAGGAGGTATTTAAGAAGCTGCAAGACAACGGGGTGAAGGCAGGCATCGTCCAAACAATCGAGGATCTTTTTGCCGATCCTCAGTTAAAACATCGAGGGTTCTGGGCGCCTGTGGATCATCCGGAAGTGGGGAGATGCCATGCCGAAGGGCCGCCTTTTGCTTTTTCCAAGACTCCTTTTAAGATTGATCGGCCTGCCCCGATGATCGGGGAACACAATGAGCTTGTCTTCAAAACATTTTTGCCTGCCGGAAAGAAAGCACAAAGAAGAGATTAAATTTGACCCTTCGGGTCTAATGGAGGAACGCGATGGGACCGATCACGATCCGCATGATGAGCGCAAAGGATGTGGGCGCCATTGCTGACATTGACAATCGAGTGCTGGGTAAGCGGCGGCGCGATTACTGGGAAATGAAAGTCGAATCTGCACAGGCACGCTCGCCGATCCCGCCCCTGGTCGCGGAGGTGGACGGACGCGTCGTCGGCTTTATCATGGGCGATGCAAGCGGCTGGGAGTACGGCGTGCCGGAGACGGTCGGGTGGATTGATACCATCGGCGTCCACCCGGAATATCAGCATCACGGCGTTGCCCGCGCGCTGATGGACGAGTTGGTCGCGCACATGAAGAAGGTCGGCGTGACGAAAATCTACACGCTGGTCAACTGGCGTGACTGGGATATGCTCCGCTTTTTCGACAAGTTGAGATTCACACGGGGCGATATGATTAACCTGGAATTGAAGGTTTGAAGGCAGCCTGAACGCCTCTTCTACGACTCAACAATGTGAAAGAAAGTCGAGAAATAGAAGTCAGAACCCGCAGCTCCCCCTCTAAATGGTCTCCCGACCCGAGATCGTGGCTTAAATGCCAAATACGGAGGTCGTTTTTCTTGTAAATTTTTCATTTTGACTTTTTCTACAGGCTCAACGCCGAGGCTGTGCCGCGCGCAAAGCGCGGCGGCACAAGCCATTAGTTAGCCGCTCACTGCATGAGTTAATTTCTTGTGCTGGCACTTTGGATCAAGCTCCAATCTTTCCGGCCTTGTCGATGCCTGCTAATAAGGGTTTGACGATCTTGTTTCTCAAATCCTCTGCAGTTGTTACTGAAACCAATGGCAGGGCCAATGATCCGTAGCGAACGACATCCCATCTCGCAGGCTCTAGCCATTCCTTGCTTTTTTCGATGACTACGGTACCATTGTCTACCCTGCGCGGCTGTTCTACATGGCAGTGTGCCCACCCCCACAGGAAGGCTTGATTTGCTTGATTTGCCTGCTTTCCTGTTCCGTAGTCGCACCACCCTGCAGAAATCAACGGTTCGCTAATTCGTCCT
>MGRY01000083.1:0-6202 GCA_001799045.1 Deltaproteobacteria bacterium RIFCSPLOWO2_02_56_12
TCTCTTCGGATATATTCCCATACCAGATCACCGCAAACTGAGACCACAAGAAATCACCCGTCAGCATGCAAAAAGCGAAGAGAAGCTTTCCCAGGTCATGGAAGTGGGCCGGACTGATTTCCACTTCCGGCATAAGGTATTTTTTAGAAAGAACAGAAAGCACGCCAAGAGCAGCCAATCCTAGATACAAGCTGCTCATAAAGAAGTAAGCGCCGAATAAGGTACTGTACCAATGGGGATCGAGGGACATCACCAGATCAAAACCAATCAAGGAATAAACCAAGACGTAGACTAAAAGAAACACGGAAGCAAAGAGCCGGCCTTTCCCATACCGGGAAAGAATCAAAACCAGACTCCCCGCAGTCAAAATGGCAAGACCGATCCCATCCCGAACAAAGAGGAACGGAAAATTGAGCCAGATAGCCTTCTCTGGTATCGGATTCCCGATCCACGGGAAAATGCTCTCCCGACCTAGGTAAAGAAGAAAAAAAAGCAAAAAAGATATAGGCAAAAAAGCCGTTACCCTGGCGGCGATCCCCTTTAGCGGTTGTCCCCACCCGGCATTGGTGACTTGGAGAATAGCCAGAAAAACAGCTCCCGACTGACTTATCCCCGACCAAAAAAGGAAGTTGACGAGGAAGACCTGCCAAGCTCTGAGCGGATTGGTCCCGCGGATGGCCTGAACAAATATCACAGCGCCGACGAGAAAAATCGCCGCCAGAAGCCAGAAGGCAGCGACGGGAAGTCGGCCAGGGTTTTGCACGCGGCTCTTGCTTGTGGACATGATCTTAAGTCTTCGGCTTTTTAAAGGTCTTTAGGTACTCTAAAACATCGAGAATTTGCTGGCGCGAAAGCGTGCTTTTCCATTCCGGCATGTAAGGCGAGCCGTGAAAGGTTTTCGCGGCGCCCTCGAAAATAGTCCGCTGGATCTCCTCTTCACGTCCCTCGACGACGAAATCCTTTGACACAAAGTTCCTAGGCTTTGCGTCAACCAGATTTTTTGCCGCCGGCCCCTGCCCGTCCCCCTTCGTTCCATGGCAAGTCCAACAGAAGGTATTGTAGATGTCTCTTCCTGCCTGGATGCTCACATGCTTGCCTGGTATGGAGAGAGTCCGCATGTATGCGATAGCGTCCAGCAGCGGATCCTTTTTTAGGACCTCGCCAATGATCATGGTCCTATGGTTCCCCCGCCCATCACCCTTCCCCTCCTCTAGGAGGTCGGTGAGAAGCTGCTGCTCGGATTTCGCTCCCAAAATCCGCGGATCGGTAAAATCGGGAGGAATACGCGCAAGGTATTGCGCCGCCGGACCATCCCCGCGACCGTAATTGCCGTGGCAGGTCCAGCAGAGTGCCTTGTAAACTTGCTCGCCCCGTTTGACATCGATCTTGGGCTTTGTTCGAGGCGCGCTCGCACCGATTAGCACCAAGCAGAACAAGAGTAGCAGGCTAAAACGCCTCATCCTGCACCTCCTTCTTGAAGGTTACGAAGGTAGTTGACGATATCCCATCGATCTTTAACCGACAAGGCTTCTCCTTGGGCCGGCATCAACGGCCCACCACTGCGGATGGTACCATAAATGAATCCGTCCGGCCGTTGTCGGAAGAAGGACGTGGTGATGTCCGGCGGAGGAACAAACTTCGCCGCCACTGGCCCTCCTCCCTTGCCGTTTTCTCCATGGCAGAGCTCACAATAGATCCCGTAGAGGCGCTTGCCATTTTCTAGAGAGGTCAGTGTCGGCCGAACGGGATTGCGCAGCGCCTTTCCAGCCTCTTCCCGGCTGATCAACTTTTCCCAATTTGCCCGGGGGACAGAGCCAACGGGAGGCTCCAGAGGCCGCTCCTGTGGCTTTATGGATGGCTGATCCCCCATGTCTGTGGAAAAGGCCCCGCGCAGCAACAAACTAGCAACACCAACTCCTGCAAGCAGAAGCACCACCACGCCAAAGATCATGAGCTTAATCGCCTGCATGGCGCACCTCTTCTGCTCCCGCTCTACGGAGAAAATCTTGCACCCGCTGGACCTCATCCCCCGCGCACCTCACCCCGAGGCCGAAGCGATCCTCAGAAAAGCGCGGATCATAGCCCGGCCTTAATCGGAGGCGAGGAAGCCGGATGTTGATGAGCATTCCCAATATCGTAGCTAACGCCCCAAAGAGAATTGTCAGTTCAAAGACAATAACCAGAAAGGGAACAATCGAGACAATGGGCTTGCCGCCAGTGATCATAGGATAGTGGAGCGAGGTGGCAATGGTGAGGATGAGCCCCGTCAAACCTCCCAAGATCCCTCCTGAAAGGGTGAAGAGCCTGACCGGGCTTTTCTCTCCCTCAAGGGCCTCTTCAATCTCGTGGCGCGGGACCGGCGAAAAAACTGTAAGGTTATTGTAACCTAGCCGCCGCATTTCTCGAATGGCCTGGGTGAAGATATCCAGGTGGGCGAAAATCCCGAGGATCTGTACCGTCTCTCTATTCATGGGATCCTCCCCTCATTGGTGGAGGCACCAGCTCCTTCACCTCGGTTAAGGAAATTACCGGCAGGAGCTTGGCAAACAGGAGGAACCATAGGAAAAACCAGGCCAGGGTTCCGGCCAGAATACTAAGCTCGACCCAAGAAGGCCGGTAAGTGCCCCAAGCAAAAGGGATGTATTCGTGCGCCAAAGAGGCGCCAATAATAACAAAGCGCTCGGCCCACATGCCGATATTGATCAGGATCGAGATCGTAAACAGCCAGGCGATGCTCCTACGGATCCTACCGAAAACGAATAAGAACGGAATCACTGCGTTAAACAAAAGCATGATCCAGAAGGCCACGGTATAATCTCCCATGGCCCGGTAGATGAAGGTTTCCCGCTCGTAGATGTTGCCGCTGTACCAGGCGATGAACATTTCGGTCCCGTAAGAATAGGCCATGATCGTTCCGGTCAAGATGATGAGCCTGGCCAGATTCTCAAGATGCATCTCAGTCAGGTAAGCCTCAAGACGGAAGATCCGGCGCATGGGGATAAGGATGGTTAGCACCATCGCCAGGCCGGAATGGATCGCTCCGGCCACGAAGTACGGGGCAAAAATAGTCGAATGCCATCCCGGCACAACGGACATGGCAAAGTCCCAGGAGACGATGCTGTGCACCGAGATCACCAATGGAGTAGCCAGAGCGGCAAGGAAGAGATAGGCACTGCCGTAGTGACGCCATTGCCGGTCCGTTCCCTGCCATCCCTGGGCGAGAAAGCCGTAGATCTTCTTCCGCCATCCATCCGCCTGATCCCGCACAACCGCAAGATCAGGAACAAGGCCGGTAAAGAAGAAAACACAACTCACGATGAGGTATGTGCCCACGGCGAATACATCCCATACCAGCGGGGAGCGGAAATTGATCCAGAGATGACCCTCTTGAGGATAAGGGAAAAGCCAGTAAAAGAGCCACGGTCTCCCCAGGTGAATAATCGGATAGAGACCTGCGGTTAAGAGAGCAAAAACTGTCATGGCCTCAGCGGTCCGATAGATGGGGTTACGCCAGTGGCAGCGAAAAAGAAAGAGAATGGCTGAGATCAGAGTACCCGAGTGGGCAATCCCGATCCAGAAGACAAAGGTGGCAATGTAGACCCCCCAGCCCACGGGATTGTTGAGATTTGTAACCCCGATCCCGGTCTTGATCTGATACACCCAGGCAAAGATACCCCAGAGCAGGATGACCAGATCCACGCCCAGGACAGCGTAATATAGCCTGCCGGCCGGCTCCATGGTCCTAAGTAAATCTCGGTTAATCTGTCTGTAGCTCAGCTCCATTCGTGGCTCGTGTTCGTTATTCGGGCTCATGGTTATTCGCTATTTGCTATTCGCTATTCCCTTGTGACTTTCTTAAGATACGTGACTGCCGGCTGGGTATTGAGATGCTCAAGAACCCGATAGCGTCGAACATCATGGCTTACCTTTGATACCCTGCTTTCTGGATCCTTCAGGTCGCCGAAGACGATCGCTTCAGCAGGACAGGTCTGGACGCAGGCAGGAACGACCTCCCCGTCTTTTACCGCTCGGCCTTCCGCCTTGGCCCGGTTTTCAACCTCTCTGATCCGCTGGACACAAAAGGTGCACTTTTCCATGATCCCCACACTCCGCACCGTCACATCGGGGTTGAGCTGAAGATTAAGGGGCTCGGGCCGATCATATTGGAACCAGTTAAAGCGTCGCACTTTATACGGACAGTTATTGGCGCAGTAGCGAACCCCCACGCAGCGGTTGTAAACCTGGGCATTGAGTCCCTCCGCAGTGTGATAGGTCGCATAGACCGGGCAGACCGACTCACATGGCGCGGCGTCACATTGCTGGCAAAGCATGGGAAGAAAGCGCGTCTCCGGTTTGCCATTCGTCCCAACGTCGTAACGCTGAATCTGAATCCAGGCCAACTCCCGTCCTTTAACTATCTGCTCCTTTCCTACGGCAGGGATGTTGTTTTCAGCGTTGCAGGCCACCACACAGGCGCTGCAACCGATGCAAGCGTTTAGGTCAATGGCCATGCCCCAGCGGTGCTTTGGATGTTCGTGCGGCGGATAGATCTGTTTCGGCTCTTCCTCTGCCCCCTCCTTTTGTTGGCTTAGCTCCGCTAAAGAAATCTCCTGAACAATGCCTCGGCCCTCCTGGCGCTCGTTCCCCGCAACCGAAGCCAAAGTATGACGCTTCCCAGTCTTCGCCACATTAAGCTTCACCGAAAACCAGACAAGAGCTCCGGATTGCGCCTCAGCATCGGACGCAACGAGGTCAATGGGATTCGCTCCAAGACCAGATCCGTAGCGGCCAAAGTTCGTGTGGCCTTGGCCGATGGGAATGGCCACGACATCTGGCCGGACCCCACGAGTGAGATGCGCCGCGATTTCCACCTTTCCATGGGGGGAGGAAAGCGATACCACGTCGCCTTCTCTAATTTGTAGCCGTTTGGCCGTCTCTTCATGGATCTCGAGCCAGTTGTCCCACACAACTGAGGTCATGGGATCAGGAAGCTCCTGTAGCCAGGGCTTGTTAGCCCCACGACCGTCGAAATGGGACAGCGATGGGTAAAGAGAGAGATATAACCCATCTCCATCGAACTTTGCCTCGCTGATTTGAGATTTAAGATTGGCGATTGCCTTTGGATTCAAACGGATCGCCTCCTGGGGCGCATCCTGCCAAATACCCCCGCGCTGCAGGCTATCTTCCCAGAAGCTGTCAAACTCCTTTTTCGGATCGACGCGGCGGTGGATCTCCTTCCATTGATCCCTGAGATAGTCATAAAAGTTACCCCAGGGAAATCTTCCGGCCACCTGTTCTCCCATCTGCTTAGCTACAGAGATGAGAAAATCACCCAAGTCTTTTGTATTAAAGAGTGGCCGCATGGCAGGCTGCATGAGGCTACGGACACCCTCCTGAGGCAAGTAATCACCCCAGCTCTCAAGAGTAGTGTGGTGCGGCAAAACGAGATGGGCCTCGGCTGTGGTTTCATCCATAAAGCTCGAAACGGCCACGACGAGCGGGACCTTTTTCAGCGCGTTGGCAAAGCCAGCACTACGGGGAAGCGTAAAGAGTGGATTCACGTCGTAAAGAAAGAGAGCCTGAATCCCTCCCTGCGCCATGGTCTGAGTGAGGGAGAGGAGATCCCGGTAGGAGGAGAGCTGAGCCACATTGCTCGTCGGGCCAAAGCGAACGGTTTTCCCCACATTCCCTGTGACGTAATTCAGCAAGCTGATCGCACCCGCTGTTGCCGTGGCGTTTCGACTGCCGCTTGCGACACCTCCACCCAGCGCCAGGGAAGACCTCTGAGTGGAAAAATCTCGGGCCAACTGGACAATCTTCTCTTCGGGAAGCTCGGTTCGACTGGCCACTGTCTTTGGATCGTATGGCTTGACCAAGGAGCGGATCTCTGCCAATTCACCCTCCGGTAGAGAAGCGGCGAGTCCCTTCTGAAGAATCAGATGAATCAAACCCAAAGCGAGAAACAGCTCGCTTCCTGGCTTAGGAGAGATCCATTCATCCGCATTGGCGGCCGTAAGGGAGAAGCGAGGACCCACGTAGGTAAAACGTCCCATTTTACCATCCACCGGCCTACGCATCGTGGCAAAGCCACGGGCAAGCCGGACAGGCGAAAGCCAGGATTCGAGAAAATCGGCGCCAAAGGAGAGGAGAAACTTCGCCTCGGCCAAGTCGTACACAGGAACAGCGTCACGATTAAAGCAGA
>MGRY01000083.1:6228-6659 GCA_001799045.1 Deltaproteobacteria bacterium RIFCSPLOWO2_02_56_12
GAGCTTTTCTGCAGCCTCCCATGAAATAGCTTCAAACCGGCCTGCTTGGTTTTTCCGCATCGGCTCTCTTATCCGATCCGGATTATAAAGTCCTTGAACCGAGGCCTGCCCCCTTGCGCAGAGTCGGCCTTGGTTCACGGGATGGTGCGGATTTCCTTCCACTTTAATGGCTCTCCCCTCGCGGGTCTTAACGAGAAGACCGCAACCCGCTGGGCACTCACGGCAAGTGGAGGCATACCAAACCGCCTCGCCGGGATTAATCTCCTCATGGGGGATCAGGTATGGGATCAATTTCTCCGGGGCTTCAGAAGCGCAGCCCGCCAGCGTAGTGGCGCCAGCAGCACCGAGAACCTTTAAAAACTCTCGACGGTCGATTTTCATACTAACTCGTCAACCCTCTCACCTTACCTTCTCCCTCACCCCTACCCTCT
>MGRY01000083.1:6696-8489 GCA_001799045.1 Deltaproteobacteria bacterium RIFCSPLOWO2_02_56_12
TTCACCATTTGCTATTCACCATTTGCCATTCGCTATTTTACTTATGGCACGTCCAGCAATCGATACTTGCTTTTCTCTGCATGTGACAAGTTACGCAGCGCTCCATGTTCAGAGTGACGGCCTCCCTGACTCTTTCCATTGTCTCCACCGGACCATGGCAATTCTGGCAAGCGATCCCCTTTAAGACATGAGGCGCGTGCGAGAAATGAACAAAGTCCGGCTGATCAAAGACCTTGACCCAAGGAATCGGTTCCTTTCGATTCCAGTACTCAAGAAGCTTTTTCACCTCTGGCTTGTCCATAGCTGTGACCTTATGACAACCCATGCATCGCTCAACCGCAGGGACTCCAGCCACTGTGGATCTGCGCGCGTAGGAGTGGCAGTACTCACAGGCGATTTTAAACTCACCCGCGTGGATTTTATGGCTGAACTTAATGGGTTGCTCAGGGGTTTTCGCGCGGCCATATGCCGTAAACAAAATAGCCCCGACCGCCAATAAAACTATGCCCCCGGCAATGATAAATTTGCCTGGGCCTCTCATCTCTTCACCGCCGCTTCCTTCGTTTGCAGGACAATTCCGATTTTGTGGGGCCTCTTTCCCACCTTAACCTCCGCTACCACGGCTCTCTTCTCGACGCTGATGATCGAGATCGTTCCTTGACGCCGGTGGGCGACCCATAGGTAGCGACCGTCGGGCGTAAATGCGAGGCCATGAGGTTCTTGCCCAACAGGAATTGAAGTTACTAACTGTTTTTTGACCGCGTCGATGACAGAGACTGAGTCCGAGGCTTGATTGCTGACCCAGACGTAGCGGGAATCAGCTACAAGATAGTATGGCTCACTGCCGACCCTGACTTCCAACACGACTTTCCGCGAAGCGGTATCCAAGGCGAGAACGGTGTCGCGGTGGAGAAGTGCGACCCAAACCAGCTTTCCGTCAGGCGCCACCTGGATGCCGTGAGGAGAACTTCTCAGAGGAATTCGCTCGATCAGCTTTTGTTCGCCTACCGAGATGATCCCGACGTCATTGGAGTCCATATGGGTCACCCACACCCATTTCCCATCAGGGCTAACGGCTAGATCGTGCGGAGCATCGCCTACAGGTATGGTCGCAATGACCCGGTTGGAGGCCACCTCGATGGCGGAAACAGAAGCTTGACTATGATTGCTCACATAGGCAAAACGGCCATCCGGAGTGATTGCGACTTCGTGGGCGTTGGGTCCTGTGGGAATGGTGGCAATAACTCGGTTCGAGCGCAGGTCTATAACCGAGACATCATGGCTGCCCATGTTGGCCACATAGGCGCGTGACCCATCAGGCGTCACGGCGATTCCATGCGGGGCTTTCCCTACAGCGATGCGATTTCGGAGCTTTCCTCCGTCGACGGAGACAACCAGAACCTCGTTGAGGTCTTCATCTGCTACATAGGCTAGAGCTTCTGTTCCTTTCGTCCTTTCTCTGGATGCCCGGGCTAAATATGGCGCCAACCGCTCGATATCTTTCTGAGGGATTGTGGCCCCGTACTGATGCATGCGGTTGATCGCTTCTTTCCACTGTTCCGCATCCCAATTCCTTTGCAGAAGGGAAGGAACCCGATGGCAGCTCGCACATTCACGTTCGAGGAGCCTTGCCTCATCCTGTCCCCTTGCCGGGAGGGCAAAAAGGGCTATCACGCAAACCATGCTCCATCTGACCAAGCTATTTTTCCGCTTCATGGTCGATCCCCACGGATTGTTCTTTTATCTCTTTCAGCTCTGTCTTTTTCGTTATTTGGGGGGCTTGTATGGTGGTT
>MGRY01000084.1 GCA_001799045.1 Deltaproteobacteria bacterium RIFCSPLOWO2_02_56_12
GAGGAGATGTCTCAGGTTGAGTTTGCTAAGAAGCTCGGCATCTCTAAGCAGCATCTGTGTGACATCGAGAAGAGGCGAAAGTTTGTCAGCCCGGAGCGTGCCGCGAAGTTCGCCAAGATACTAGGGCATTCAGAACAGAGCTTTGTAGCCCTTGCTCTGCAGGACATTGTCAATCAAGGGGGGCTAAGGCTAAAAGTCAGCGTAGAGGCCGCCTGAAAAGAAGAAGCTTTCAGCGGCCAGCAATCAGCAGCCAGAAAACTCAGGCGAAGAGCTGAAAGCTGAAGGCTCATAGCTATTTCCAGAAGCGGTAGAAGTGATGGACCGGGCTATGGCCGGAGCCAATGGGAAAACCTTTGCGTATAGCCTGCGTGATGTAGCGCTTCGCCTGAACAACTGCGTTTTCGAGCTTTTCTCCCTTGGCTAAGCCGGCGGCAATGGCTGCGGAGAAGGTGCAACCGGTTCCGTGGGTGTTGGGAGTGCGAACCCGGGGTGCGCTGAGCTCGCGGAACTTCTTCCCGTCATAGAAGATATCCGTGGCCGGCCCTTTACGGTGACCTCCTTTGATGACAACGCTCCTCGCCCCCATGGCGATGATTCGCCTAGCTGACTCCTTGATGTCTTGGAGGCGGCTCCCTGGAATACCAGTCAACTGTTCTGCCTCAGGAAGGTTAGGGGTAACAATCACAGCCAGAGGGATAAGACGGGAACGCAGCGCCTCGATTGCCTCTGGGCGCAAAAGGAGATCTCCCCCCTTGGCTACCATCACCGGATCGACAACGAGATTGTGCAGACGATGTTCCCGAATCTTCTCCGCCACGATTTCTATAATGGCCGAGTTGGCTAGCATGCCGGTCTTGAGCGCCTGGGCTCCTATGTCCTCTACCACGGCATCGAGCTGGGCGGCCACCAGGTCCGCCGGCAGCTCCAAAATCTTCGTGACACCCACAGTATTCTGCGCCGTGATCGCCGTGATCACCGATGTGCCGTAGACTCCGAAAGCGGCAAAAGTCTTGAGATCCGCCTGGATACCGGCCCCGGCTCCCGAGTCAGACCCGGCGATCGTGAGAGCCTTATAAATAGGTTTCCGCATCCCCTCTTTGCTCCCCTGGCTTGCCCCGCACCAGGCTTGTCAACACTCCTGCCAGAACAATGGCCGCCGCAAGTAAAAAGGCATCTTGGGCGGCAGCCGTTGTCGCGCCGGCTTCCCCCAGCTTACTATACAATGGGTATCTGGCCCTAAATACAGCCGTGGATATGGCTACACCCAGCATTATGCCTAATTGGCGCGCAGTGCTTACTACCCCATTTGCTACCCCCTGCCGGTGCATGGGAACAGAACCCATAATGGCGCTGTTATTGGCAGAGCTAAAGAACCCAAGGCCCATCCCGGCCAATACCAGCCTCGGGACGATTTCTTTCACTGAAGGCGCTGATCCCAGGCGGCTGAACAGGAAGATACCTCCGGCGAGAAGGGTCATACCAAGAGAGGCGGGAATGCGCGGACCAAACTTATCAGAAAGCCATCCGCTGAAAGGAGCAAACATCATCATGGTCATCGGCATGGCCGTGATCAGGAGGCCTGCGTTCGTGGCGCCATAGCCCATGCCGTTGACGAGATAGAAAGGGACCAGGAAGGCCATAGTGCTGTATCCTGTGTAATGGATCATGGCGCTCGTGGTGGCAGCCGAGAAAAAACGGCTCTTGAAAAGCCTGAGATCCAGCATCGGTTCCCGGCGTCTCAGCTCCAAAACTACAAATGCGCCAGCGCAGAGAAGAATAACCGCCGGCAGGATCACATTGCCGCCGAGGAACCATTCCCCGGCCTTGGCTCCGCCTAAAAGAAGAAAGAGGGAAGCCAACCCAGCCGTGAATGTCAAGGCGCCGGCCACATCGAAAGGTTGGCCGGAAGGGTTGGCTTCGTCCTTCGGAATGACGACAAGAGTGATAACTGCCGCCAGCAGCCCTACGGGGACGTTCACCAGGAATACCCACCGCCACCCCAGGGTATCAGCAAGAATCCCACCGACGGCAGGTCCTGCGGTGAGCCCACAATAAACCATAACGATCTGCGCGCTGAGTCCGCGACCTCTATGGGTGGAGGGCAAGCTCTTCGTAATGAGAGGAGAGCTGGCGCTGGTGAGCATCCCGCCTCCTACGGCCTGGACGATGCGTGTGGATATCAGCCACGGTACGTTTGGAGCAAGCGAGGAGAGCAGGGAACCGCCTATAAAGACCACGAACCCTGTCAGAAACAATCGGCGCTGGCCGATCATATCACCCAGGCGTCCAAAGGCCAGGAGCAGACCGCTGCTCACTATCAGATAAACCAGCACCACCCACTGTATCGTGGGAAGATCTACTTCAAAGGATCTGGCCACGAAAGGGAGAATGGCATTCAGAGCGCTTCCCTGGATGGAGGCCATGAGAGAGCTAAGACCTACCGCCACCAGGAGCAACCGCTGAGAGGCCGATAGTGCCCGCTCCTTGCTGCTACCCGCCATTGCTCTTAATTTCCTACCGTCCTGCTCCCATTCCCCATCACCACCGCCAGGGAAAGGTTCCGAGAGCTCTCGATTTGTACCATAGCCGTGTTACCCCCGGAAGACTTCCTGACGATTAGCTGTGGGTGATAGAGACCCATCAGGCCTGTCAGGGTTTCCGTTAAGATAATCCCGCAAATAACGGGCCGTGCAGGATTGCTTGCCGTCTTTTATGACTTCGAGCGGAGGCCCGGAAGCGACCACATAGCCCCCCTCCTCGCCGCCCTCGGGACCAAGATCCACCAGGTAATCGGCTTCCTTGACGATCTCCAGATTGTGCTCGATGGTGATCACCGTGTTGCCGATGTCCACCAGTCGGTGCAAAATTTGAATGAGCTTCTCCACATCGGCAAAGTGCAGGCCGGTGGTCGGTTCATCGAGGACATAAAGTGTTTTCCCGTGCGATTCCTTTCCCAACTCATAGGCGAGTTTTATTCTCTGCGCCTCCCCGCCCGAGAGGGTGTTGCTTGCCTGACCAAGGGTGATGTAGCCCATGCCGACGTCGTCAAGGATCTTGAGCGGCCGCAGGATCTTCGGAAAGGGATGAAAAAAAGCGACCCCCTCCTCAACCGTCATTCTGAGCACATCGGCAATGTTCCTGTCGTTGTAGCGGATGCTCAGTGTCTCTTCGTTGAAGCGTTCCCCTCCACAACTATCGCAATCAACGAAGACATCCGGCAGAAAACTCATCTCCTTTCTGATCTTCCCCTGTCCGGCGCACTCCTCACACCTGCCGCCCTTAACGTTAAAGGAAAAGCGATTAGGGGCATAACCGCGCAGCCTGGCCTCAGGGGTGAGAGAAAATATACGGCGGATCTCATCGAGAACCCCCACATAGGAGGCGGGAATCGAGCGCGGGGTCTTTCCGATCGGGCTCTGATCCACCTCCACGATCCTCTCGAGTCGCTCCCAGCCAGTGATCCCCTTGTGCTCTCCCGGCCGGCCGGCAAACTGGCCAAGCTTCATCTTGAGCCCCTTATAAAGGACCTCTTTGACCAATGTGCTCTTGCCGGAACCTGATATTCCTGTAACGCAGCTCCAGGCCCCTAATGGAAAACGGACATCGATACCCTTCAGATTGTTTTCCCTGGCGCCCCGGATTGTGAGCCAGTGGGAGCCGGTAAACGAACGCTTCGGCCAAATCCTTTTTCTCCCGGCCTTGAGAAAAGCGCCGGTGAGCGAGGCGGGATTCTCTCTGATCTCCCGGGGGGTCCCGATCGCTACGACGTTCCCACCATGGACTCCCGCGCCTGGCCCGAGGTCCACGATAAGATCCGCCGATTGAATAGTGCTTTCGTCATGCTCGACCACCAGGACCGTGTTGCCCGCCTGTTCCAGGCGCCTCAGGGTACGAAGGAGCATCCCATTGTCCCGCGGGTGGAGGCCGATGGTGGGTTCATCGAGGATGTAGCAGACGCCGCGCAGATTCGACCCGAGCTGCGCCGCCAGGCGGATACGCTGGGCTTCTCCGCCGGAGAGGGTGTCGGCGCGGCGATCGAGGGTCAGGTAAGGCAATCCTACCTCCGAGAGGAAACTCAGCCGCTGCTGAATCTCCCTCAGGATTTTCTCCGTAATCATGCGGTCTCGCTCAGAGCCGCCATTTTCCACCTGCTGTACGCGGAGGGATTGGAAGCATTTCTGGCTTTCCTTTACCGACAGGGCGGTTATCTGCCAAATTGCGCGGCCGTCAATTTTCACCGCCTGGGCGCGCGGGTTAAGCCTTTTTCCGGAGCAGGCAGCGCAGGGAGATTCAGTCATCCATTGAGAGAGGTACGCGCTCCAGCCGTTCTCTTCTCCCCGCAAGAGTCCCCTGAGGTAAGGGATCAGGCCGACAAACCGGTGATGGTCCCCTCCGCCTTGAAGCACGACAGCCCTTTTTTTCTTCGTCAGACGCGAGAACGGGAGCTCGACATCCAGCCGGTGTTCCTCTTTTAAATCACGGAGCACGCGCTGCAGCGCCCGCTTCAGATCCCCTGAGTTTCCCGGTCCATATGCCAGCAGGGAAGAGATGATTTCAGATAAAGGTCTGCGAGGATCGCCTATGATCAGCTCGGGATCGAATTCCAGGTCGAATCCCATCCCGCCGCATTGCGAGCAGGCTCCCTGACGGCTATTGAAGGAGAAAAGCCGGGGGTCCAGGGGCTCGTAGCCGATCCCACACTGGAGACAGAAGAGGCGCTGGTTATAGATATGCTCCCCGGCCGGAGCGAGCAGATGGATCACCCCGTTTCCCAGGCGCAACCCCTGCTCCACAATCGCCTCCACTGCCCGTCCTCCCGCCTTGCCCTTGCCGATGACAACATCGATGTTATGCTCCTGGTACCGCTCCAAGCCATCAAGCAGCTTTATAGATTTGAGATCCACTATCTCCCCGTCGATCCGCGCCCTGCGGTAGCCAAGTTTTATCGCGCCGGCGATCACCTCCTTATGAAATCCCTTCCGTCCCCTTACGATCGGACTGAGGATCACGACCTCCTTGCCTCGATGGACGCGGGAGACGCGGTCGAGGATCTGGCTCTTGGTAAGCGACCGGATCTGGCGGCCGCACTTCACGCAGTGCTGTTTTCCCACTTTAGAATAAAGCAGCCTCAGGTAATGGTAGATCTCTGTGACCGTGGCCACGGTCGAGTTCTTTCCCCCCTGGCTGAGGCGCTGCTCAATGGCCACGGTCGGAGGAATGCCGGAGAGGAGGTCCACATTGGGACGGGCCATGACCTTAAGGAACTGGCGCGCATAGGCGGAGAGGCTATCGATATAGCGCCGCTGCCCCTCGGCGTAGATGATGTCAAAGGCAAGAGAAGATTTTCCGGAACCGCTCAAACCGGTGATCACGACGAACCGGTCACGGGGAATGGTCAAATTGATATTTTTTAGATTGTGCTCCTTCGCTCCGACAATCGTAATCGCATTCTCTTCTTGTCTTTGACCCTTTAACCCTTTTTCTTTTAAACCCTTGAACCCTTGAACCCTTAAACCCTTTTCTAAAACGGGCGTGAATGGCGAGGCGGTTTCCATTTGTAAGTAGGGCCTGAGATAGCGGCCTGTATGTGATTTCCCGCACTCAGCTATCTCTTCAGGAGTCCCGGCGGCTACGACGAATCCTCCAGCGTCTCCGCCCTCCGGTCCGAGATCGATGATGTGGTCGGCGCACTTGACGACTTCCATATTGTGTTCAATCACGACCAGGGAGTGGCCCTGGTCGAGCAGCTCATGGAAAGCCCGTAGCAGCCGCGCGATGTCATAAAAGTGCAGGCCGGTAGTGGGTTCATCGAAGATGAACAGCGTTCCCGACTTTTTCGCCTTGGCAATATGGGAGGCGAGCTTCAGCCGCTGCGACTCCCCGCCCGAGAGAGTGGTGAGCGGCTGCCCCAGGCGAATGTACTCCAGACCCACAGAGCGCAGCGGTTGAAGCCCGTAGCGGATCTCCGGGGAATCCTTAAAAAAATCCCATGCCTCGGACACCGTCAGCTCCAAAACCTGACGGATATTGCGCCCGCGGTAGCTTACTTCGAGGATCTCCTGGCGGAAACGGCTTCCCTGGCACTCGCTGCAAGAAGTGTAAATATCCGAGAGAAATTGCATTTCGATCTTTTCAAATCCCTCGCCGCGGCAGGTCTCGCACCGGCCCCCTTCGACGTTGAAAGAAAAGGTGGAGGGGGTATAACCCCTCAGGCGAGAGAGGTCGGTGGCGGCAAAGAGACGCCGGACGGCGTCGAAGACCTTCATGTAGGTTGCCGGGTTGGAGCGGGGAGTTGTCCCGACCGGAGATTGGTCAACGAGGATCACATCGGAAATCTTATCGACTCCATCGATGCCGGCGCATTGCGTGACGGTGGCGGCAGGCGATTCTTTAAGCTTCTTCAAATTACGGAAAATTACCTCATCCACCAGGCTCGATTTTCCTGATCCGGAAACGCCGGTGATGCAGACGAACAGTCCGAGAGGGATCTCCGCATTGATGTTTTTGAGATTGTTGGCTGCAGCGCCGAGGATCTTGAGGCAACGCCGCGGAATCGGACGGCGCTGTCGCGAAGGAAACGGTATCGTTTTACGTTGTGTGAGGTAGGCTGCCGTCAGAGAATCTGGGCTTTTTAACAGCTCCTCATAAGGACCGGCAAAGACTACCTGTCCCCCCTCTGTCCCGGCCCTCGGTCCGAGGTCGATGATGAAGTCGCTCTCCTTGATGATCTCAGGATCATGCTCCACCACGACCACGGTATTGTTGTTGGCCCTGAGACGATGGAGAATCTCCACCAGGCGGTGGCTGTCGCGCGGATGCAAACCGATGGATGGCTCGTCGAGCACATAGAGCGTATTGACCAGCGAGGAGCCGATGGCGGTAGTAAGATCGACGCGTTCCAACTCTCCCCCGGATAGGGTCCGAGACTGACGGTCCAAGGTCAGATACTCCAGTCCGACCCCCAACAGGTAGCTGAGCCTGCGGCGGATCTCGTCGAGAACCAGACGAGCCACCTGATCGCTCTGGCCGGCGAGTTTAAGATGCTCAAAGAAGCGGTGGGCCTCGCCTATGCTCATGCTGTTTATCTCAGCGATATTTTTCCCTTTCACCCGAAAATAGAGCGCCTCACGTTTGAGCCGCGTCCCCTGGCACTGAGGGCACAGGAGATAGGCGCGGTAGCGCGAGAGAAAGACCCGCACATGCATCCGGTAACTTTTCCGCTCTAACCTCTGGAACCAACCGCGCACCCCCTTGTATGGCCCATCTCCCTCAAGGATGAGTTTTTTCTGTTTTTCGCTGAGCTCCCTGAAGGGTTTCTTGGTCGGGATGCGCCGGCGCTCGCAGAATTCCATAAGTCTCTGAAATCTTCTCGGCTTGGTCGTCCAGGGCTTAATCGCCCCATCGCTTAGAGACTTTAAGGGATCAGGAATAACCAGGTCCCAATCGATGTCGATCACCCGGCCGAACCCACGGCAGGTCTCGCAGGCGCCCAGGGGGCTGTTGAAGGAGAAGAAATTGGCAACGGGGTCGTGGTAGGAGAGATCGCAGTGAGGGCAATGGAGCTGTTTGCTGAAAGGTTCCCGGCGCCAGCCCTCCTGGGGAGAGTAAAGGTTCACCCTCCCCTTGCCGAAATGAAAGGCCTGTTCCAGGGAGTCCGTGATTCTTTTTTTCGCCTCCGCACGGTAGGTGAAGCGATCAACTACCACCTCCAGTTTTTCTTTTTCCTGATCCAGCTCTGCCATTTCCTCCAGGTCGCGCATGCTCTCGCCGTCCAATAGCCGGTGGAAGCCGGCACGCAGGAGACCTTCCCTGACGTCGCTCCAGAGAACAGCGGAGGGGAAAGAGAGGGGGAAAGTTAGAACCAGGGGCGCTCCCTCTGCAAGCCCGCCCAATTTCTTGAAAACGGATTGCGCGCTGTCCCGCTCCACTACCCGGTCGCAACCGGTGCAACAGAGAACAGAGATCTTGGAAAAGAGCAGTTTCAGGTGATCGTGCAGCTCGGTCATGGTTCCCACCGTAGAGCGGGAGGTCTTGACCGGGCGGTGCTGGTCGATGGCGATGGTTGGGGGGATTCCTTCGATGCTCTCGACGTCGGGCTTGTCCATGCGGTCGAGGAACTGGCGCGCATAGGCGGAAAAACTCTCGACGTAGCGCCTCTGACCTTCGGCGTAGAGGATGTCAAAGGCAAGCGTCGATTTTCCCGACCCGCTGACGCCGGTAACTACCGTCAGGGCATTGAGCGGGATGTCGAGATCGACGTCTTTGAGATTGTTCTGTTTGGCGCCTCTGATGCGTATCCAATCTTGACTCATACAATTTACGATTTTAGATTAATCCAAAATCGGCAATCCAAAATCCAAAATATCTTCATTGCAGATGGTACCTCTCCGCCAAAATCCGGCGAAAGCGGGAGCCGTAGATAAGATCAAAGATCTCTCCCTTATCGGGAAAAAGCTCCAAAGCCCTATCTTTGGCATCGGCAACGAGCTTCTGTGCCTCGCTCAAGGTGAGGTCTGCCTGCCAAAGCAGGGTTACCGTGAAATCCATGATGCGCCTGAGCTTTTTAACTCTGGCTTCCTCAGCCTGTAGTGCTTCTTTGTCCGCCTTCATAGATCAATCTTTTATCATTACCACATGTTTCGGGTCAGTCAAGCTCCTGGTTTTAAACCCTTGACAAGCGATGTCTTATTTTAATAGAAGGGGCAGTATTAAAACCGGTGGTGAACGAAAGGAGACTTGCTATGAAGAACAAATGGTTTCTATGGTTGGTAGCGATCCTGATCGGGGCCGCTTTGGCATTTTCTCCGGCCACTTTCGCCGCAGAGAAAGGGGAGAAGGCCGAGAAGAAGGAGGGGGTGAAGGAAAAGAAAGAAGAGCTGCGGGAGAAAATAAAGGAAAAACGGGAAGAAAGGAAAGAGAAAAGAAAAGAGGTAAAGGAAAAAATAAAAGAAAAGCGCGAAGAGATGAAGGAAAAGATGAAAGAGAAGCGGGAGGAGATGAAGGAGAAGCATGAAGAAATGAAGGAGAAGATGAAAGAGAAACATGAAGGGATGAAAGAGATGAAAGAGAAAAAAGGCCAGAAAAAGGGCTAGCAACTTCATGCAAAACGGCCGGGTAGGATTCTCTCCCCCTGCCCGGCCTCTATCTGTCTCAAACTTCCTACCCGCCTGCTAGCTTTTACTCGATTCTTTTAAACCCCTTTGATAAGCTGATTCCGTGCGCATCGCTGAGATCTTCTACTCCGTCCAGGGCGAAGGGAGACTTTTGGGTATGCCTTCGGTCTTCATCCGCACGACGGGCTGCAACCTCCGCTGTGTATGGTGTGACACCCCCTATACTTCATGGAAACCACAGGGTGAAGAGTGGAGTGTGAGAGAAATTCTGGCCGAGGTGAAGGGTTATCCGACCCCGTTCGTTGTGGTTACCGGTGGAGAGCCGCTTCTGTCACCCGAGATTAACGAGCTAACTAAGAAGCTCAAAAAAGCAAATCACCACGTCACAATAG
>MGRY01000085.1 GCA_001799045.1 Deltaproteobacteria bacterium RIFCSPLOWO2_02_56_12
GGGCATCAGAATGGTCAGGCCGTCAGGCTTGGCGACGCCATGGACATAATTGGTGGCGACAATGGAGCCTGCTCCCGGCATGTTCTGGACGATGAAGTCCGGATTTCCCGGTATGTAATTGGGCATGGTGCGGGCGAGAAGGCGAGCCCAGCGATCGTAAAAGCCCCCAGCGGTGTTGCCGACAACAATCTTGACGGTCTTCCCTTGATAGAAAGGCGCCTGAGCCAAGGCGGGTGTGGCAAGGGATGAAGAGATAGAGAGATAAAGGGTTAAAAGAATAAAACCCTTGATCCCTTCAACCCTTGAACCCTTGGACTTCTCAAACATAACGCCTCCCTGGTTGCAGAATTATTTCCCTAACATTTTTCTCATCCGCTCAATGATTTCCGGGGTCTGGGTCGTGACCTCCTTAGCTAAGGTCTCGAGCTCCTCGCCGGAGGTCGGGTCAATCTCAAGTTTTTTCTTCTCCGCATCAGCCTTGACCTCCGGGTCGTTTATGGTCTTGCTAAATGCCTGACGGATGATTTTGACCGTATCCCCAGGTGTGCCCGGAGGCAAGACGTAGGGGCGGCCGAAGGTGCCGGCGGCCAGAACCAAAGTGGCAAGGCGCCGGTCCGCATCCTGGGTTTTGTATTGGTCCATGAGCTCATGGATCGTAGGGACATCGGGTAACCGCTGGTCCCGTTTGCGGCCAGTTTGCATGAGGACGCGCACGAACCCCTTCTTGCGCCAGGTAGTGAAAGGCTCGCGGGCAAAGAAGGCGGTGATGGTAAAGGCGCGGCATACGACCTCGCCTCTCTCCACGGCCAGGTCGATATCTTGCCCGGCCTGGTAGCCCATAACGATATTGAATTTTGTTCCGATCACTTCCTCCAGAAGCTTGGGAACCCAGTAGGCTGTTGAGGTTGTCCCGGTTGCCCCGCACTTGGGAGGTTCAGAAGCCTTATGGACGTCGGCCATGGTTTTGTAAGGCGAATCAGCGCGCATGTAGAGGAGATGATTGGAGGTCACGGGACTGCCAATCCAGCCAAACTTGGCCCAGTCAAACTTGACCTCTTTCCGGCCAATAAGCTGGTCGAAGTAGAGCGCCGGGTAAATCGCGCCGACGGTCAGTCCATCAGCCTTGGCCACATTGTAGACGTGATTCGCCGCAATAAGAGCAGCGGCGCCCGGCATATTCTGGACAATGATATTGGGGTTGCCAGGGATATACTTGGGCATGTGCTGTGCGAGCAGCCGGGCATAGAGATCATAGACATCGCCTGCCTTTGTTCCGACGACGATGCTCACGGTCTTCCCCTGAAAAAACGGCGCCTGGGCCTGCAGATGGGCGCTCCAGAGGAGAAAAAAGAAGAGAGTGCAGAAAAGCTTTTTCATACCGTTCTCCTTTCCTTACGAGGAATTTCTGTTAGGGTCCCTGCCATTAACTTATGCGTGTGGCTCCTGCGAGCTATTTTCCCAGCAATCTTTTCATCCGCTCAACAACCTCCGGCGGCTGCACGGTTACCTCCCTGGCGAGGACTTCCATCTCTTCGCCGCCGATGGGTTTGATCTCCCAGCCCCTCTTTTGTGCCTCTTCCAAGAAGTCAGGGTCTTTCATTGTCTTGGCGTAAGCCTCGCGCAGGATTGTTACCCTTTCCTTTGGGATGCCCGGCGAGGATACTATCGGCCAGGAGCCGAACCCGCCCGCGCCCAGGATCACCGTGGCCAGACGCCGGCTCGCTTCGGGAGTTTTGTCTCTCTCCATGAGTTCAAAGATCGTGGGGACATCCGGTATCTTGGGATTGCGTTTACGTGCGGTCTGGATCAGTATTCGGACAAATCCCGTTTTGTGCCATGTGAGAAAAGGCTCGCGGGCGAAAAAGGCCGCGATGGTTATTGCGCGGCATTGCACCTCTCCTCTTTCAAGCGCCAGGTCCTGCTCGCCGCCGCCCGGATAGCCAGTCACCAGCCTGAATTTAAGCCCTAGAGTCTCTTCTATAAGCCTGGGAATGAAGTGGCCGCTCGTGCCTGAGCCGGTGGCTGAGCACTTGGGCGGCTCCGCTGCCTTGCGAATATCGTCCAAGGTCTTGTAAGGGGTATCAGCCCGCATAAATAGTAGCTGCCCGTTATGTTCCGGCGAGCCGAGCCAGGTGAATTTCGGCCAGTCAAATTGGACCTCCTTACGCCCGGTGAGCTGTTCGAAATAGAGCGCCGGAGAGATCGATCCAAGGGTCAGCCCGTCGGGTTTTGCCACGCCGTAGACGTAATTGGCCGTGATGATGGAGCCGGCGCCCGGCATGTTCTGCACGATGGTGTCCGGACTTCCAGGGATATGTTTACCGATGTGGCGGGCGGTGACGCGCGCCAATTGATCGTGGCTGTCACCCGAGAGATAGCCGACCACGATTTTCATCGTCTTACCCTGATAGAAAGGCGCCTGAGCCAAGGCGGGTGCGGGAAGGGATAAAGGAATTAAGAGATAAAGGGTTAAAAGGATAAAACCCTTGATCCCTTCAACCCTTGAACGCTTGAACTTCTCAAACATAACGCCCTCCTATCGTCCTAAAACCCATTTCATTCGTTCAATCACGGCCGGGGGCTGAGCAATAACCTCTTTCGCCGAGGCATCCATCCCTTCACCACTGAGAGGGTTTACCTCCCAGTTCCTTTTCTTGGCCTCGGCCAGAAGCTTTGGGTCACTCAGCGCCTTGGCGTAGGCCTCGCGCAGGATTTTTACCCGCTCTGGTGGAACGCCCGGGGTAGTCATAATGGGACGACCGAGGGTGACAGCGGTTAAGACGACTCTTGCCAGCCTCTGGCCCGATTCCGGTGTTTTATATTGATCCATGAGCTCGTAGATCGTGGGGACATCAGGCAATCTCGCATCCCGCTTTTTCCCTGTCTGAAGGAGAACACGGGTAAAGCCTTTTTTGCGCCAACTCGTATAAGGTTCCCGGCCGAAGTAAGTCGCTACAAGCGGGGACCAGCAAACCACTTCACCTCTCTCGACGGCCAGGTCAATCTCGGCCCCACCTTGATAGCCGTCAACAATTTTAGATTTGATTCCCAGGACCTCTTCCAGAAGCCTCGGTATATAGTGCCCGGTCGTGCCGGTGCCCGAGCTACCGCACCTGGGAGGTTCTTTAGTGTTTCGAAGCTCTTCTACCGTGCGGTAAGGGGTGTCCGCGCGTATATAATGCAGGATCTCATTTTGCTCAGGAGAGCCAATCCAGGGAAACTTTGAAAAGTCAAACTGGACCTCTTTGCGCCCCACAAGCTGATCAAAGTAAAGCGCCGGGTTTATAGCTCCGAGAGTCAGTCCGTCCGGCTTGGCCACACCGTAAACATAGTTAGCAGCCACTATGGAGCCTGCGCCGGGCATGTTCTGCGGGATGATATCGGGCTTCCCTGGGATGTATTGCCCCAGGTAGGGTGCAACAAAGCGGGGCCATAGGTCGTAGCCCCCTCCGGCGGAGGATCCTATAATGATCCTTATCGCTTTACCCTGATAAAATGATTCTTGCGCCCAGAGGGTGGAGCTCCATGCCAGGAAAAATAGCAGAGCAAAGATAGTTCTTTTCATATCACTGATCCTTCCGCGCGCTTGGTTTTCACTTTAGAACTGTAGCAAATTCCTGGAGAGCCTTATTGTCCCACGATCTTTTTTGCCCGCTCGATGA
This sequence comes from Deltaproteobacteria bacterium RIFCSPLOWO2_02_56_12, assembly GCA_001799045.1. Lineage (GTDB taxonomy): Bacteria > Desulfobacterota > Binatia > UBA9968 > UBA9968 > UBA9968. Next base: position 3,663 of record MGRY01000085.1, read on the forward strand.
CCTCTGGGGGTTGCCCCATCACCTCTTTGGTCAAGGCCTCTAGCTCTTCGCCTGTAGATGGGTCCATATCCATCTTCCCCTTTTTAGCCTCAGCCAAAAGCTCGGGATCCTTCATGGACTTGGCGTGGGCCTCGCGTAAAAGCTTTACCCGGTCCGCCGGAGTGCCAGGGGAGGCGAATGTCGGGCTGCCAAATTCAGCTCCTGCCAGTATAACCTGGACTACGCGGCGACTGATATCGGGGGTCTGATATTGGTCCATAATCTCATAAATCGTCGGCACATCAGGCGCCCTTGCATCCCGTTTTCTCCCGGTTTGAACGAGTAGGCGAACGAACGCCTTTTTGCTCCAACCGATAAAGGGCTCCCGCCCAAAGTAGGGGTCGACACTCATTCCCCGGCATACAACCTCTCCCTTTTCCACCGCCAGGTCGACCTCACTACCGCCCGGATAGCCCAGCACTGTATTTATTCTTGCTCCTAAAACTTCCTGAATGATCCTTATAAGGAGATAGCCGGAACTGGTCGTGCCAGTCTCGCCGCATTTGGGTGGCTCCTTGGCCTTGATGATATCTCCGATGGACTTATAGGGGCTATCGGCTCGCATATAGAAGACCAAATGCCTTTTATCCTGAGTCCCAATCCAGAGGAGTTTTCGCACATCAAACTGAACTTCTTTGCGTCCCACCAGTTGGTCCATGTATATGTTGGCGCTCGGCATGCCCAGAGTTAAGCCATCCGGTTTGGGCACGCTATAGACGTAGTTGGTCGCTATCACTGTTGCAGCGCCGGGCATGTTCTGGACAATGAAATCGGGGTTTCCCGGGATATGTTTCCCCATGTGGCGAGCGAGAAGCCTCGCCCAACGGTCATAAAAGCCCCCGGGGGTAAAACCCACGACGATCCTGATGGTCTTGCCTTTATAGAAAGGCTCGGTTTGAGCCTGAAGACTGGGAATGAACTCCAGATTCAACACCAAGGAAACCAGGAGAGAAAAGGCCATGGCCGTGATGGTCGTGCGTTTTTTCATAAACACCTCATTGCACAAAGAGTTTTTTAATCTGCTCGATCACCTCAGGCGGCTGTTCCATGGCCTCTTTGGCCATCCCTTGGAGTTCCTCGCCCGTTGTCGATTTTATATCGACTCTCCCTTTTTTGGCCTCGGCGATGAGTTCCGGGTCTTTCATCGTCTTGTCGTGGGCGTCGCGGAGGATCTTGATCCTGTCTGGAGGTGTTCCCGGAGAGACCAGCATAGACCGCGCCCATTCACCCCCTGCAAGCATGGCCTCGGCGACGCGTCGGCTCGTGGGCGCAGTTTTATATTCCTTCATGAGCTCGTAAACGGTCGGGGCGTCCGTCACTCGGGGGTCTCGGTTGCGACCGCTCTGCGCCAGGAAACGAACGAAGCCCTTCTTTTGCCAGCTTAGAAAGGGTTGCCGGGTGAAGAAGGTTGATACGGTCAATCCCATGCAGATCACCTCTCCCCGCTCGACCGCGAGGGCTATTTCACTGCTTCCCGGATAGCCTACGACGTTGTTGATCTTGGCGCCGATGGTCTCTTCGAGAATTCTTGACATCACGTAGTCGGAGCTCCCCGCTCCCGTAGAGCCGCATTTAGGCGGCTCCTTGGCCCGAACAACGTCTCCAATAGACTTGTAGGGAGCGTCGGATCGCATGAAGACCATCATGTCGTCCTTTTCCGCGGCTCCGATCCACTGAAACTTCAGCAAGTCGAATTTGGCCTCTGGGTGTCCGGCGAGCTGGTTTAGATAAACATTATTGTGCGGCATCAGGAGGGTGAGTCCGTCCGGTTTTGCTACACCGAAAACATAGTTCGTCGCGATGACGGCTCCTGCCCCCGGCATGTTCTGGACGATCATGTCGGGATTTCCCGGGATATATTTGCCCATATATCGGGAGATAAGGCGCGCCGCGCGGTCATAGCCGCCCCCGGCACTGAGGCCTACGACAATTCGAATTGTCTTGCCCTTGTAGAATGGCTCTTGCGCCGACGCAGAAGATAGATCAAAAGATAAAGAGATCAAAAGAGCGAGGATAGAAGATCGAAGATAGAAGATCGCATTGCGCCGCCATCCTCCATTCTCTATCCTCGATCCTCGATTTTTGAACCCTTGAACCCTGAAACCCTTGAACCTTTTAAAGATACCAGAGCGCGATTTCATAAATCACCTCCACTGTTAAGTTAAACCTATCCAAATAAGGAGCTGCCCCTCCGGAAAAGGGAGATGCAACAGCCAATCAAAAAGCCCCCATAACATGAACCACGCGCCCCCGGTGAGCGCGAGCGATAGTCCCCATCCCTCCCCCGACTGCACCTTCAGATAGAGGAAGACAAACCCCGGGATAGCTATATCGAAACCGAAGAGCCAGATCCCGGCAAAA
>MGRY01000086.1:0-6162 GCA_001799045.1 Deltaproteobacteria bacterium RIFCSPLOWO2_02_56_12
CAGAACGAGGCGCTGGATGCGTCTCAAATGATAAAGCAAGGCTATAACATGGCAGAGATTCGCAGCCAGATCGATCGAAAGTACAGCCGCATGTAGCAACGAGACAATGTTTGGGGGGATAAGCTATGGAAGCACGAAAATTTAGCCGCTGCTATATTGGCTGTATAATTGCCGGGTCTAAGGGCTCGAAGTTTGCTGTAAGAAGAGAGGGAAATACCGTGGAAAAGCTAAGGATCTGGTTCGCTCTCGTGTCGCTCACCATAATGTTGCTCGGATGGCCTCTTCCTGTTGCTGGGCAGAGCGGGTCGCAGCAGAGGCTGAGCAAGAGAGTCGAAGGGGAGAGCGTAAAAGTGAGCGGAGGCAGTTACCGTAATGTTGGATCAGGCGAGCTTTGGCGCATCATGCTTCAGAAGAAAGACTTCCCGCTCATCAATGTTCACATCCCGTATGAAGGCGAGCTTCCCCAGACCGATGCCTTGATCCCCTATGAGGAGGTCGAGAAGCATCTCGATAAACTTCCCCGTTCTAGGGATGCCAAGATAGTGCTTTACTGCATGAGCGGCCGAATGAGCGCCATTGCCGCTGAGACAATGGTGAGGCTGGGCTATAGGAACGTCTGGAATTTAAAAGAGGGCATGCGTGAATGGCAGAAGAAGGGTTTTCCTCTGCTCGACAAACGCCAGGGAGGAAAGAGTGGGTGATGATGATGGATATGAGACAGCGATGGCCGAGATGATGGGAGGGAGAGGCATGGGGAATGGCAGCTGTAGGATGCGGAGATAGGTCTCCCGAGTTTTCTGGATAAATAAGGAGGTCAAGCCGATGGACGCAGATGAAAAGCTAGTAAGGATTACGGATAAGGCGGCGTCTACGCTGCGGGAGATCATGGCCAGGGAGAGTCAGCCAGGAATAGGTTTAAGGCTGGCTTTGGTTCGAACGCACTGTATGGGTGGCAGGGGTTTTGCAAACACGCTTGCATTTGCAGACACGACTAGAACCGATGACGAAGTCTTAGAGCACAACGGGATTAAACTGTGGATCAATCCCTCCAGCGCGAAGTACCTTAAAGGCGCGGAGCTGGACTACATTGAAACATCCATGGAGGCCGGGTTTAAGGTCAATAATCCCAATGTCATAGCCAAATGCCCTTGCGGTCATCACGACATATTCGAATGACAAGGGCTACTGTGGGTTTTCTCTGAGCGCTCTGGCTTTTCCCGTTTTAGCTTTAGCGGCGCGCGATTGAGACCGACAAAAACGAAGATAGCAGGGAACTTACGGAATCCAGGAGGTTGAACAATGGAAACGGAAAGACTCAAGGGGATCGGGCCGTGGGCAGTATTTCTCTTTTATCTGGCGGTAGGGTTGGAGGTGATTATCATGGTCACCCCGTTTACGGTCTATTTTTACTCCTTATACGCACCGGTGCTGAACCGGTTGGAGGCGAATCCGTCAACGGCGTGGCTGACCGCCTTTTTCCTTCCGCACATCAGCTATACCGGTGATCCGATCCTAACGGCGCTGGCCTATCTGGGACCAACCCTTTTCGGCGTGGGACTCGTCATCTTCTTCATCTGCGCTTCCCAGGTCTATTCAGCCAAACTGCTTCGACGAGGGGTCGTTTCACAAGGTCTCTATGCCTGGATCAGGCACCCGCAGTACCTTGGACTCGGCGTTGCTGGTCTGGGCCTTCTGCTCTACTGGCCTCGATTTATCATCTTGGTTCTCTATCTCACGATGCTTTTTGTCTACTACCTCCTGGCCCGAAACGAGGAGTGGCGGATGGAGAAAAAATTCGGTGAGTCGTACCAGAACTACAAAGCTCGAATTGGCATGTTCCTGCCCGGAGAGCCCGGTGGAAAACTCTTTGCCTGGCTTACCGGCGGGTCGAGTCGAAAGGGATGGGCTTTGGCGGGCCTGTATCTTACGGTCTTGGTCGGTGGTGTCAGCCTCGCCTTTGGACTCCGCTCTTATGCTGCCGCGCGCATCTCTGCGGCAACCGAAAAGGGCATTTTAGCAGTCTCACTGTCTTCCCTCCCGGTGGGCAGTGTGCGGCATCTGTTGCAAGCCTCCCTGGAGAGCGCGGAGCTAGAGCCCCTACTGGCCAAACACCACCAAGAGCCCGGCCATACGCTGGTGGCCTACATCGCTCCGCGGGATTACATGATGCAGCACCTCATTGCGGACTTGGGGGAGCATGAGGCGCACCACGGAAAGACCGAAGAGGGAGGAATGATGCCGATGCTAAAGCACCTCGGCGAGATGTACGCGCTTAAGCCTCTGCGCCAGCTCCGCGATGGAAGAGCTGCGACAGAGAGGAGAATCATTTTCACGGAAGCTCTCGCCGCGGACGGAAAAAAAGTCTCCCCTGCGAGGGCGTTGGACACGGACGTCCTCCGATATCCGCTGTTTCTTGCAGAGCTCAAGGGTACGGAGGTATCGCTCGCCATGGAGGTTCCCCGGCGCCATAGCTGGGGCACCATCCCGGTACCGGCGTTCTGAAAATATGTGCCATCTTCTTCTCGTACTGCCGTTGGTTTCCTTGATTCTCTTTTCGCTGCTGCCCCTGGAGGAAGCAGCGACGCTCTACTCCTTTGTCCTTCTCTTTTGCGCGATTCTTTACTGGCTAATCTGGAAGGACATGCACCGTCCGGTAACGACCGGCGTAGAGGGAATGATAGGTGCGGTTGGCCAGGTCATCCAGAATGGAAAGAGAACGCACAAAGTGTTTGTTAAAGGCGAGATCTGGGACGCCATCTGCGACGAGGCTCTTTCAGTCGGCGAATCTGTGGAAGTCATAGGGTTGAAGAGGATGGAACTTGCAGTCCGAAAACGGCTGAGGTGTCAAACTCAGGCCACAAGTGGTCGAGAGGGTACGCGCCGCTGAAAATTTGGGAGAGATGCCATGTATCCAGTTCTCTTACAGTTCGGGAATTTTGAAATTCGCTCTTACGGACTCATCGTTGCCTTATCTTTTTTCATCGGGCTCTGGCTGAGCACAAAGGAGGCAGAAAGCAAGGGGCTTGAACCCCGACTCATCCAAGATTTTGCCCTCTATGCTCTGTTGGGAGGGATCCTAGGGGCTCGAATATATTTTATTCTTTTTTCTGACCTGGCCTATTTTCTACAAAAGCCGTGGGAGATTGTGGCGGTATGGCATGGAGGTATAGGTATTATCGGAGCTCTTCTGGGCGGATTCTTAACTGCGGTATGGTACTGCCGGAGAAAAAAGCTATCGTTTTGGCGATTCGCTGACACCCTGGCTCCAGGTATAGCCTTAGGACAGACAGTGGGAGTGTTTGCCTGTCTATTAAACGGGGACAGCTACGGCAAACCCACAGCTCTTCCCTGGGCGATCACTTATACCGACCCCCGCTCTTTGGCGCTGTTAAACGTTCCGCTTCATCCCATAGAGATTTACGAGATCGTCAACTACCTCTTGGTGTTTCTCCTCGTCTGGAAAACAAGAGGAAATTACCGGATCGATGGCTTCGCTTTTTTAACCTATTTGGCTGGTTATGGAGTTGCGCGTTTTTCGGTCGAGTTTTTCCGCGCCAATCCGGCCATCTTTGCCTGGGGCATACCGGCGGCGCAGGTATTTGGCGTGGCGCTGATTTTGGCGTCCTTGGCATGCTTCTATCTGCTTGGGAGGAAATCGACGTTGCATCGAGCTTAACGTTGGCTTTATTGGGTTAGGCCGTGGAGGAAGCAGGATGGAGATTAAAAAGGTCGGCAGCCTGGCAATCGTGATGGGGATCGTTGTCGGGTTCATCTGGCTTTTGGCCTTCGGCTTCACACGCGACCCGCGCTATATCCGCTCTCCTCTCATCGGTCGGCAGGCGCCTTCTTTTGACTTGGTGCTCTTTGACGGCGGAAGAATTCGGCTTGAGGAACTCCGCGGCCGGGCGGTATTGATCAATTTCTGGGCCTCCTGGTGCCCGCCCTGTCGGGTGGAAGCCCCTGCTTTGGAAGCCGCATGGAAAACATTCAAGGAAGGCGATGTCGCGTTTGTAGGGGTCAATATCCAGGACAACGAGCGGGACGCCAGGGCGTTTATCGAGGAGTTCGGAATTACCTACAAGAACGGTTGGGATCCCGCAGCAAGGGTCGCCGTTAACTACGGTGTTTGGGGCATACCGGAAACCTTTTTTCTCGACCGCGAAGGTCGCATCACTTTTAAGCATGTGGGGGCGCTCTCAGTGCCTGTCATCACTGCCAAGCTCGATCAGGCGCTGCGCGGCATCGTAAGCGCCGAAGAGGGAAGGGGGGAGTATCAGTCTGTCCGCTAGTGTGGCGGAGTCGCAAAAGTGAAACGAAAAAAGAAGGAGGTGAAGCTCATGATGCCGGGAGGGATGATGGGGGCTATGGGTAGCTGGGGGATGGGTTATGGACTTTTCGGGTGGTTAATCATGCTTCTGTTTTGGGTCGCCATTATTGCTGGCATCGTTTTGCTGGTGCGATGGTTGATCGACCAAGGCAAGCTAAAAGGCCAACCGCAGGACAGCGCCTTGGATATCCTCAAGAAACGCTATGCGAGGGGCGAGATTGACAGAGAGCAGTTTGAAAACATGAAGCGGGAACTGACGTAGCCGCCGATAAAGGGAGAAATCGTATGAACCGGGGAGGAGGGATCTTAAGAGGAGCCATAGCGGGAATTCTGGGGATGCTGGCTCTTTTGAGCGCATACCTTCTGATTCTGACGGCTGTTTCAGGTTGGGATTTCACCCTCGATCAATTCTACACGTTTTGGTATTTCATCGTGAGCCTGGCTTTGGGCTTTGGAATTCAAATCGGGCTCTACACTTATCTCAGGCGAGCCATTCATCGAGGCGATGCTTCAGGAAAGATCCTTGCCGTGTCTGGGACGACATCGACCGCTGCCATGATCTCTTGCTGCACCCACTATCTGACCAATATTTTGCCATTCATCGGCATTGCCGGCTTTGTCACAGTGGTTGCCCAGTATCAGATTGAGCTTTTTTGGTTCGGCCTGGCTTCGAACGCCGCCGGGATTCTTTACATCGGGAACAAAGTCGTCAAATTTGCAGCCGCGAAGGCTAGGAAGGAGCCTTCTATTTTAGAACAAGCGTGATCAACGCGAACCACACACCAGCGCGGAGATGTTTTTGGATCGGCAGTGATAAACTGTCCGATTCAAGCAGCTTTATCCGGGCAAGAGCAACCGAGCGGACGCGTCTGAGAGACAAGAGTGGTGAAAACATCCATCAGCAATACTCGTTGACCCGGGAAGAACAAATCTATCTTCCTAAGCGTGAGAAAGAAAGAATGAAGGTTTCCAAAAAGTGCGAAAAGTGGCTGCGCAAAATCCAATTTTCCCTATGAAACATTAGTCGCACCGACTGGCACAAGTTGTGCATGGCTTAAAACATCAGCGTCGCTAATGAATCGTCGCCGTATGAAATTGGTTGCTCCGATATTTCTGGCGCTAACGCTTTCCTATGCCGGTGTCGCTTGGGCAGTCTTGCAATGTCCTAGAGGTGGCTGCGGAGAGGCTTCTTCACAGCACCGCTCTGACGCAACGCATCACGGTTCTCCAAAGGTACATTGTGGAGATGCCTACTATAATATAGAACCCTTTGTCAGATTTCTTACTGAGTCTCGTTTATCGGGATCTTTAAAATCAGTTCAACTTAAAAACTTTTTCGAGTCATCCACATTAAGCGTGGAAAGACTTTTTTGGATCAGACCCTTTCTTGAGCAGCCTGGTTCGTCACCTTTTTCGAACAGTCCACCACGTTATCTTTCTCTGTCCGTTCTCCGCATCTAACAGCTCGTCAGTGCGTCATTCGTAATTTCTTCGGCCAAAACTGAGCAAAATTTTTGGGATCTGCCGGCCATGCTAGCCGGGGTCTCGAGGAAAAAGGAGAATTTTTGAATGGGAAACAAAAACAAAGACAAAAAGAAGGTTAGGAAGCTATCTCGCAAGAGGAAACGGTTGTACATGGGGGGCGTGGTCGTCGCGTTGGTCGCTGGACTTCTGACCTGGAATCGAATCAGCACAAGGGTGCCAACCCATTATTCGGCAGCTGAGGAAACTGCTTCCAGCGGATACGTCAGGCGTGAAACCAGGACGCCTCTTTCGCCTGCTCTTTTCGTGGGAAAGACAGCGACGGCCTATCGGGTGGCGCAGGAGATTCCCGA
>MGRY01000086.1:6171-7651 GCA_001799045.1 Deltaproteobacteria bacterium RIFCSPLOWO2_02_56_12
CCCGATGTTCTCGATCAGCTCTATTGCTATTGCGAATGCGACAAGCACATGGGGCATCTGACTCTTCTCTCCTGCTTTGTCGATAGCCACGCGGCGACCTGAGAGAATTATTGTCAAAACGAGGTGCTGGATGCGTCTCAAAACACGAAGCAGGGCTATAGCGTCGCGGAAATTCGCGGTTATATCGATAAAAAGTATGGCAGGATGTAAGGCCCTGGCTTTTGCCTCCCTTTGGCTGATTCTACTCTCGGCCCTCACGGCCCCTTCAGCGTTCGCCCACGGCGATCACGGCGAGGCCGCTCCGCCTGAAGGGGGCTTGAATCTTGTCTCTTTTGAGGGCTTTCAGGTGGAGCTTCTCGTTTCTCCCCGCCCTCTCCGTGTCGGCACGGAGAGCAAGATCATCGCTAAAATCCTGCGAGACGGCTCTCTGGAGCCTGTGCGCAACGGGAAAATCTTCATGACGGTGCTTCCTGCTCGCCAATTGAATCGCTCCGCCTCGCCAGGAGAAGCCTCCGCTGGAAATCCTGATCGCCTTGATTCATTTCCCCTATCCCCGGCTCCAGAGATGGTATGGGCGGGGAGTTATACTCTCGCACGTCAATTAAAGGAAAAAGGTCCGCATCTAGTGCGCGTCGCTCTCGCGGAGCTTGATGGCAGAAGTTTTGATCCGCCGGCAATCTTTGAATTCTACGTTAACGTGGCTCCTCGCTCTGGGCTCTCTTCCGGCCTTTTAGCCCTTATGATCACGGCTATCGTCATCGGCGGTGCCGGGATCTACCGGGGTGTTGTGCGCTCCCGCTACCCTCTGGACCTTAACGTTCCCTTAAACCTTCTCGACATCCCTTGGTTAAAAAGCCTTGTAAGCTGGCAGGGGTTCCAACCGTTACTTCAAATTCCTGTGCTCGCGCTCATAGCCCTCATAGCCTTCCTCGGGCTGTTCGATATCCAGGATGGGGCGAAGAACCTGGCAACGAAGCTTACCTGGATTCTCTGGTGGCCGGGAATTATCTTCACCTTTATTCTCGTTGGCCGCCTGTGGTGCGTCATGTGCCCTTTTGGTACTTTGAACGAATGGTCAGCGAATCTGGCCAAACCCAACAGGTTGTTTCCCAAGTTCCTGCGCAATCTCTGGTTGGCCACCTTTCTCTTTGTTCTTCTCACGTGGGCCGATGAGCAGATCGGCGTCATCAGGTCTCCGCAAATGACGGCCTGGCTGATTTTCTTTTTCGCCTTTTCGGCTATCGCTACGGGAGTTTTCTTTCAGCGGCGCAGCTTCTGTCACTATCTTTGTCCTATCACCGGCCTTTTGGGTCTCTATTCCATGGTCTCCCCCCTTGAAGTGCGAGCAGGAGATCGTAGCCAATGCCAGAAGAATTGCCATCAGGACTGTTACCGGGGAAACGAGAAGGGAAAAGGCTGTCCCATGTTTGAGTTTCCCATGACCGTAGACCGTAACACCTTTTGCAACTTCTGCTTCGAA
>MGRY01000087.1 GCA_001799045.1 Deltaproteobacteria bacterium RIFCSPLOWO2_02_56_12
GTTTCTTCAGTCTCTCAACCTCTTTCCGCTGGCGCTCGAGTTCGGCCTGGTTCTGCTGAATCTGCCGATCCTGCTCCTGCTGTTTCTGCTCTTGTCCCTGGAGCTGGTCACCGATCAGGGCGCCTGCTCCGAGTCCAAGGGCGCCGCCGATCAGGGCCCCTGCAGCAGGATGCCTGACAGCGCTACCGATGATGCCGCCGGCAGCCGCTCCGCCCAAGGCTCCGATTCCGGCCCCCTTTTCTCTTGTGCTCAATGGGGTGGCACAGGACAGAGAACCTACTAGCAGTGGCAGACCGACTAATGTGATCAATGCTCGTTTCATGGCCCCTCCTTTTATACTCCGAAGAGTTAGACGAATTTTATCAGACTCAATTCGATCCTACAATATGCCATGGCTACTTCTTTGATCTTCAAGAGTTTTTGTTTCCGGGACGGGATAAGAAAACGCTTTTAACAGAATGCCTCTATTGACATCATAGACCTTATAAGTCTAAAGTCTTCAGGTGCGCGGAAAAGGAAAGGGGAAGCATGGGAACAGTAACTAGGGATGTCGTGCTTGAGGCGCTGAAGAAAGTCCAGGATCCGGAACTTCAGCGCGATATCGTGAGCCTTGGCATGGTGAAGAATCTCGAGGTGACGGGAGGAAAGGTAGCCTTTACTGTTGAGCTGACTACCCCTGCCTGTCCCCTAAGGGAGAGGATCCAGGAGGACTGCCAAAAGGCTTTGGTTGGGCTGAACGGAGTCACGGATCTTCAAATATCCTTTGGCGCCCAGGTCCGCGGAAGCAAGACGGGTGCGGGCCAGACAGACTTACTGCCGAGTGTGAAGAATGTGATTCTCGTAGCCGCGGGGAAAGGGGGAGTGGGAAAGTCTACTGTTGCGGCTAACCTGGCGGTGGCTTTGAAAATGCACGGGGCGGCCACGGGCCTTCTGGATGCGGATATCTATGGTCCCTCGATACCGATCATCATGGGTGTAAAGGGAGAACCGAAGAAAATTGAGGTGAACGGAGAATTCAAGCTTGAGCCTCCCACAGCTCACAATCTGCCCGTCATGTCCATCGGCTTTTTCCTTGAACCGGATCAGGCGGTGATCTGGCGCGGGCCGATGCTGGGGAAGGCTTTGCACCAGTTGATGGCCGATGTCCATTGGGGCGATCTTGACTATCTCGTCGTTGACATGCCCCCGGGGACAGGAGATGTGCAGATTACTTTTTCTCAACAGCTCAAAGTCAGCGGCGCGCTTCTGGTGGCCACACCTCAGGATGTCGCCTTAGCGGATGTGGTTCGGGCTAAGTCCATGTTTGATAAGGTGATGATTCCCATCGTTGGGATCGTCGAGAACATGAGTTATTTTATCTGCGATGGGTGCGGTAAGAAGCATGAAATCTTTTCCCGGGGGGGCGCGGAACGCGCGGCCAAGCGCTTCAAGATTCCCTTCTTAGGCGAAATCCCGATCACCTCCTCGATTCGAGAATGGGGGGATAAAGGGGTCCCGATTCTGGTCCGCGAACCACAATCTGAAATCAGCAGAACCTTTTTGGAGATCGCGTCCAGGCTGGCCGGGCAACTCTCTGTCGTCTCAGAGATTGCGAGGAGGGCCCAGTCTCTGAAGATCATATCGAGCTGATCTTTGATTATGGCATCGCCTATCCCGGTTGAAATCAACCACAGGAAAGAAAAAGGAGTGGTCCGTGTCACCTGGGAAGACGGCCATGTCGGGGAATACGGGTGCGGGTATCTGCGCGGCTATTGCCCCTGCGCCCTGTGCCAGGGGCATGGTGCGAAGATAAAATTTATCGAGGTCCCGGATGCCAAGCTGGCAGAGATCAGCGCGGTGGGGAATTACGCAATTCAATTTACCTGGCAGGACGGGCATAACACAGGTATCTATACTTTCGATTACCTGAAATCGCTCTGCCCCTGCCCTGAATGTAACCGTTCGAAAGACCGTTGAAAAGAGAGGAGTGGGCCATATGGTAACAAAGGAACAGGTCTACGAGGTGCTCCAGACCTGCTACGACCCGGAGATCCCGGTCAATATTGTCGAGCTGGGTCTGATCTATGACGTCGCGGTCAACGAAGGCAAGGTGGCGGTCAAGATGACCCTGACAACGCCTGGGTGCGGGATGGGGACGATGATCGCCTCCCAGGCACAGAAGAGAATCCTCAACCTTCCGGAGGTGAAAGAGGCCAGTGTGGATCTTGTCTGGGAGCCCCCTTGGGATCCCAGCATGATGAGCGCGGAGGCCAGGGGAAAACTGGGGATGGGCTAAGAAGCGGGCAGCAAATCGAGCTCAAACAGCGCCTGCCACAGGAAGGGAAAAAACATCATTTAAAATGCATGAATGACCATCCCCGCCTCCGGCCGGTTGAGGTCTTTCCAGTTGAGCAGGAGGGGAAGACCCTCATCTATCTCCGGGATCCCCAGCATTTCGCCAACACCTTGGTGATATCACCCGTCGTTTACTTTATCCTGGCCCACTTCGACGGTGAGCACTCGCTGATAGATATTCAAGAAGCCTATTCCCGAAGGTTCGGCGACCTCCTCTTCAGTGAAGATCTGAGAAAGATAATGGATCTGCTCGACCACCACTACTTTCTCTATAGCGAGCGCTTTCGGGGGCACCAGAAGAAGATCATTGAGGATTTTCGCCGCTTGCCTATCCGCCCTCCGGCTCACGCCGGAACGGTTTATCAAGAAGATCCGGCGGGGCTGAAGCATCAACTTGAAGGATATTTCCAATCTCCAAACGGGCCGGGACAACCCAATCAACACTCCACGAGCCGTGTCCCCAAGGCCATTGTCGCCCCTCACATCGACTTTCATCGCGGCGGCCCTTCCTATGGCTGGTCTTACAAAGAGCTGGCCGAGAGTCCGGGCGCGGACCTCTATATCCTCCTCGGCACTTCCCACTGCGGTGGGGAACACCCGTTTACGGCAACTCTCAAGGATTTTTCCACTCCGCTGGGAACCGTGGAGACAGATAAGGAATTTGTGCGCGAGCTTGAGAAAAGCTACAAGGGAGATCTATTCGCCGAAGAGCATCTCCACCGCACCGAGCACTCGCTGGAATTTCAGGTGGTCTATTTGAAATACATCGCTGCCCGGCAAAAAGAGCTTACGGGAGAGCACAGGCCCTTCCAGATCATCCCCATCCTGGTCTCCTCTTTTTATCCTATGGTGCAGAGCCGGACCCTGCCAGAAAAAAATCCTCGCATAGGAGATTTTTTCAAAGCGCTGCGGGGACTCGTGGAGAAAGAGAACAGACAGGTCTGCTTCGTTGCCGGCGTGGACCTGGCCCACGTGGGAGCGCAGTTTGGCGACCAAGAGCCTCTCACTGCCGATTTTCTCCGCTGGGTCGAGGAGGAAGACCAGCGGCTGATCGGCAGGCTCGCTTCCTTGGACGCGGCGGGCTTCTTTCATGAGATCGCCAAAGACCAGGACCGCAGGCGGATCTGCGGTTTTTCCCCGCTTTACTCGTTAATCCATTTGTTGGACGGAGCCCAGGGGAGAAATCTAAAATACAGCCAGGCCTTTACCCGTGAGACGGGCTCTGCGGTCACCTTCACCAGCATGGTGTTCGACTAAAAAGCTGCCGGGTCGCGCATGCCAGCGCTACTCGGGCATGCGGAACTCAACTCCCGCTTCAGCCAGCGCCCGTTTGAACTCGGCGCGGACCCGGGGATCTTCTTGGGCATACGGGATACTGCGCCCGCCTTCCTCCAGGTCGGCATTGTTCGAGACAATATCGTCCCCCGGCTTCCCCTTCACCCACCAGTAGCCGCCGGCGATGGCCAGCACCCGAAACGCTTCCTTGCCGACGCCGAAATGTTGGTGAAACCAATTGCCGCCGCCGGGAGCGGCTGTCACCATTCCCCCCGGCACGTAGTCCTGCCGCTTGACCAGGTGCCCCTTGCCGGCTTCCCACGGACGCGTGCCCAACTCCGTTGGCCAAGTGCACGTATAGCCTTTACCCTTAAGGCAAACAAGCACCGCGCCCGAAGCGTGTGCGTGGGCCTTGGAATAGCGCCCGGTCTGGTGCTCGGCAATGAACGGGAGCTGCTGGCCACCTCCCCCAAAAAAATGGTTTCCGGCCATAAACGGTTCAAACCATTTGTAGCCGGGGGAGCGGTGGTTATCCACTGGCAGTTCGCAGTTAACGATGTCGGGAATCATGTTGCTGCGAAGGATGGCCCTCTCCGACAGAGGATGAGGTTCCAATTCGGTCTTCGGCGTGAAATAGCCGAGACTGTCATCGTAGCGGTCGGTGAAATCGAAGGGGTTGTCGAAGATGAAGCGGGTGCTATTCACGATATTCATCAGGGCCGGCGCCCCGGTTGCCGCGAGCACCAGCACTGGGCTGGAGCCGGCGTTGACTAGCCGGTGCCAGCAATTTACCGGGACCGAGAAGAGGCTCCCGGCTTGCCATTCAAAGACCTGGCGCCGTGAGGCGCTCTCTTTCCATACTTCCGTCGACCCCCGGCCTTCGACCACGAAGTAGACCTCCTCGTAGACATGGCGCTCCGGCCTGAGTTCTGAGCGCGGCGGGATCTCGACAACATACATCCCCCAGACCCCTTCTGTGCCGTCGAGTTGGATATAGCTCCCTCGCCCTCCCAGACGGGTCCAGGGCGACAGCGGAAGCTCGCGAACGTCATTCAGACCTATCCCTCGCACAACCGGAATCCCTTCCTCTTCCATAAACCGCTCATACGGAGTCGGCTGCCGCTTCCAGCGCACACGCCCCGCCCGCTGCTGTTCGTTCGGCTGGTGGATCATTGCAGGTCTTCTCGAAATAGCACGCAGGGATTATCAGGCCTGGCGTCCCGTACCGGGTCGCTACGCCTGACAAGGTCGGACCAAACGGCGCGACTCCGTGGCGCTTTTTTTATAGACGGGGGCGACAACGGGCCGCTATTTAAGTTGTCCGGACAAATAATGGCGGCAAGCTACACCTGGGGCGACAGGCTGTCAAGCGCTTGACCCAATACCCCAAGGCGAAGCAAATGTTCAGCTTCGTTTGTGGCCTGCAGATAGGTCTATCTAGAAGCCGCTCGGAGGGGCACGTCGCGCACAGCGCTCCTGTTCCGCTCCCATAAGACGACCGCGAGGCCGAGGGCTAGGCCGATAACGTTGGCTGCTATCCAATAGGCACCTGAGGGTGAAGAGATGAGCAGGAGACCAGCCAGGCCTATCAGGGCGCGCTTTTCCCAGCTAAGGGGGCGAAAGAGATAACCGGCAGCGCCAATCCCCACGAAGACTACCCCGATTGCCGCCGTGACGACGGCCATGGTGATCTCTTGGAGTGTCCCCTTAAGAATCAGCGCGGGGTGAAAGACGAAGACGAAGGGGACCACGTAGGCCGCGACCCCCAACCTCATCCCGGTCCATCCGGTCTTCCAGAAATCCGACCGCGCGATGGCGGCTGCCGTGTAAGTGGCCATGCAGACCGGAGGGGTGATCATGGACATCATGCCGAAATAGAAAATGAAGAGATGGGCGGCGAGCGGGACGATGCCCAGTTGGGTCAAGGCAGGCCCGACCAGGACAGCGAGCATGACGTAGATGATCGTGGTCGGCATTCCCATACCCAGGATAATGCAGACAATTGCCGTGAGGGCGAGGAGGAGCAGGACATTCCCGCCCGCTACGGTGACCAGCATCAACGAAAGCTTGAAGCTCATGCCCGATAGCTGGAGCGCGCCGATCACAAGTCCGGCCAGAGCCGTGATCGCCACCAGATCCAGCATCGTTCGTCCCGTCTCCTCGATGCTAGTCAGGAACCCGCGGAACGTCGGTCGTGTCTCTTTCTGAAGCACGCCGACCAGGAACGTGGATATGACCGCGGCCATGCCGGCTTTTCCTGCCTGCCAGTTGTCGATCATGAGGGTGTAGATCAGGACGAGAAGAGGCACCAGGAACACCCACCCTCCGTGCATCACGGTCCGGAGCTTTGGGAGCTGCTCTCGGGGGAGCCCGGTGAGGCCGCGTTTTGCTGCCTCAAGGTCCACCTGCGTGAATAGGGCTAAGTAGTAGAGGCAGGCAGGGAACGCTGCGGCCAGGGCCACCTCACCGTAGGAAATACCGAGATATTCGGCGATGAGGAAGGCTGCTACCCCCATCA